>NZ_JBEPAA010000011.1:0-157056 GCF_040298365.1 Kitasatospora sp. NPDC001603 | reverse complement strand
CGGCGACCCTGCTGACCCTCTACATCGGCCACCTGCGCAAGCTGGAGCGGCTGCGGTACGAGGTGAAGATCGACCGGCCCTTCGGCGCGGCCGGATCAGGCCTTCTTGGCGCACTCCGCACAGGTCCCGAAGATCTCCAGGGTGTGGGCGATGTCGCTGAACCCGTGCTCGGCGGCTACCGAGTTGGCCCAGCGTTCGACGGCCGGCCCCTCCACCTCGACGGTCGCGCCGCAGTGCCGGCAGACCAGGTGGTGGTGGTGCCCGCTGCTGCAGCGGCGGTAGACGGCCTCGCCGTCGGCGGTGCGCAGCACGTCGACCTCGCCGGCGTCGGCGAGCGACTGCAGGGTGCGGTAGACCGTGGTCAGACCCACCGAGTCGCCTCGGTGCTTGAGCATGTCGTGGAGCTCCTGCGCGCTGCGGAAGTCCTCGATCTCGTCCAGGGCCGCCGAGACGGCGGCTCGCTGCCGGGTCGAGCGGGCGCGCGGCGACGGGCCTGCGGTGGTCACCGTGGGTCCTCCTGGGGGTGTGGGCATCTCGCACCTCATTGTGCCAGCCCCGCCCTCCGGTCCGGAGTGGTCGCGTCGGACGCGCTCTGCCCGGGCAGTTGGACGTCGCAGACCGCGGGGCCGGGGTCGGTCTTCGCCGTCCGGTGCCGGTGGCGGGCCAGCGGTGCGGCGATCGCGCTGAACACCGCGAACACCGCGATGGCGAGCAGCACGATGGCCGGTCCGGAGGGGACGTCGAGCTGGTAGGAGCCGGTGACGCCGGCCAGCGAGACCAGGACGCCGAGGCCGATCGAGGCGGCCTGGGTGGCGGCGAAGGAGCGGGTGAGCTGCTGGGCGGCCACCACCGGGACCACCATCAGCGCGCTGACCAGCAGCAGCCCGACCACCCGCATGGCGACCGTGACGGTGATCGCGGCCATCACCGCGAGCAGCAGGTTGAGGAGGCGCACCGGCAGGCCGGTGACCCGGGCGAAGTCCTCGTCCTGGCAGATCGCGAAGAGCTGGCGGCGCAGGCCCACGGTGACGCCGATGACCACGGCGCCGAGGACGCCGATGGTGACGAGGTCGGCGGGGGCGACGGTCAGGATGGAGCCCCAGAGGTAGCTCTCCAGGCTGCCGGCGCCGGCCTGGGCGGACTTCGAGACCAGCAGCTTGCCGCAGGCCATGCCGCCGTAGAACAGCATGGCGAGGGCGATGTCGCCGCGCTGGTTGCCGCGCGAGCGGACCAGCTCCATGGTGACGGCGCCGAGGACGCAGACTAGGACGGCCATCCAGACCGGGCTGGTGTCGAAGATGAAGCCGAGGCCGACCCCGGTCATCGCGACGTGGCCCATGCCGTCGCCCAGCAGTGCCTGGCGCCGCTGCACCAGGTAGATGCCGACGGCCGGCGCGGTGATGCCGACCAGGACGGCGGCGAGCAGGGCGCGCTGCATGAAGTCGTAGGAGAGCATCTCGGTCATGCGAGCAGCCTCGGCGGGGTGTGGTCGGCGTGCGGGTGGACGTGGTCGTGGCCGGGCAGGGCGTGCAGGCCGGTGTTGGGGACGGGCGGGCCGTCGTGCGCGACGCAGCCGTCGCGCAGCACCACGGCGCGGTCGATCAGCGGCTCCAGCGGCCCGAGTTCGTGCAGTACCAGCAGCACGGCCGCGCCGCGTCCGACCTCGGCGCGCAGGGTGTCGGCGAGCACCTGCTGGCTGGTGGCGTCCACTCCGGCCATCGGCTCGTCCATGATCAGCAGGTCGGGGGTGCCGACCAGGGCGCGGGCGATCAGCACCCGCTGCTGCTGGCCGCCGGAGAGGTCGGCGACGCCGTCCCCGGCCCGGTCCAGCATGCCGACGGCGGTCAGCGCGCGGTCCACCGCGTCCCGGTCCCGGCGGCGGAAGGGCAGCAGCCGGTGCTGCGGGAGCCGCCCGGTGGAGACCACCTCGCGCACGGTGGCCGGCACGCCGGAGGCGGCGGTGGTGCGCTGCGGCACGTAGCCGACCCGGTGCCAGGCACGGAACTTGGCGAACGGGATGCCGAACAGGTCCAGGCTGCCGTGCTCCAGCGGGACGGCGCCGGTGACGGCCTTGACGGTGGTGGACTTGCCGGAGCCGTTGGCGCCGAGCAGGGCGACCACCTCGCCGGGTTGCACCGTGAGGTCGACGCCGCGCAGCACCGGCCGGCCGCCGCGCGAGGCGACGGCGTCGTGCAGGCGGACGGCCGGGGGTATCGGGTGGGTCATGGCGTGTTGTCGTCCCCTCAGCTGGTGGTGGCGCCGGCCGTGCCGAGCGCGGCCCGCAGGTTGGCGAGGTTCTGCTCCATCACCGTCAGGTAGGTGTCCTTGGCCGGGTCCTTGACGCCCTCCAGCGGGTCCAGCACCGCGGTCCGGAGGCCGAGGTCCTTGGCGACGGTCTCCGCGAGCTTGGGGCTGACCAGGGTCTCGAAGAAGATCGTGGTGACGCCGTTGTCCTTGGCGGCCTTCTGGACGTCGGCCAGCCGGGCCGGGGTGGGCTCGGACTCCGGGTCGACGCCGTTGATGGCGACCTGGGTGAGGCCGTAGTGCTCGGCGAGGTAGCCGAAGGCGGCGTGGCTGGTGACGAAGGTCCTGGTGTTCGCGTCCTTGAGGCCGTCCCGGAACCGCTGGTCCAGGGTGGTGAGCTTGCCGACCAGTTCGTCGGTGTTCTTCCGGTAGTCGGCCTCGTGCGCCGGGTCGGCCTTGGCGAACTCGGCGCCGACGCTCTGGGCGACCGCCGCGTAGCGGGTCGGGTCGAGCCAGATGTGCGGGTCGCCGGGGGCGCCGTCGTGCTGGTGGCCGTCGCCCTCGGCGTGGCCCTCCTCGCCCTCGCCGAGGTGGTGGTCGACCAGCGGGCTGGCGGCGGTGGCGTCGACGACGTGCTTCGCGCCGGAGTCGGCGACCGCCTTGTCCACGGTCGGCTGGAGGCCCTTGAGGTAGAGCAGGGCGTCGGCCTTCTTGACGCTCGCGACCTGCTTGGCGGTGAGGTCGAGGTCGTGCGGCTCGGTGCCGGCCGGGGTCAGGGTGGTGACCTTGACGTGCTCGCCGCCGATCTGCGAGGCGAGGAACTCCATCGGATAGAACGAGGCGACGACGCCCAGCTTGCCGTCCGTGCCCTTGGCGCCGCCGTCCCCGCCGCAGGCGGTGAGCAGGAGGGCGCCGGCGAGGGTGGTCGCGGTCAGGGCGAGGACGGTGCGGGTAGGTCGTCGGATCATCATGACAACCATTCTCAGGTTAGATGGAAATGATTGTCAAATCACTCGGACGGGTGAACGGTGGATGGTGATGGTTGGGCGGGGCCGGGCGATACCGATTTGAACCCCGTACCCGTATGGCCGGTAACCTGAGGTATTCGGGTACGCGCAACCAGCCGTGCCCTGACCGTGCCGTCGTACTGAAGAGAGCACTGTGGCCGCCGACAAGATCGACACGATCGTCAGCCTGAGCAAGCGCCGTGGCTTCGTCTACCCCTGCAGCGAGATCTACGGCGGCACGCGTGCCGCCTGGGACTACGGGCCGCTGGGCGTCGAGCTGAAGGAGAACATCAAGCGCCAGTGGTGGCGCGCGATGGTCCAGGCCCGTGAGGACGTCGTCGGGCTCGATTCGTCGGTGATCCTGGCCCGTGAGGTCTGGGAGGCCTCCGGTCACGTCGCCACCTTCAACGACCCGCTGACCGAGTGCCTCTCCTGCCACAAGCGCCACCGGGCCGACCACCTGGAGGAGAAGTACGAGGCCAAGCACGGCTACCCGCCGGCGAACGGCCTCAAGGACATCAACTGCCCCGACTGCGGCACCAAGGGCTCCTTCACCGAGCCCCGGGAGTTCTCGGGCATGCTGAAGACGCACCTCGGCGTCACCGAGGAGGCGGGCGGCCTGGCCTACCTGCGCCCGGAGACGGCGCAGGGCATCTTCACCAACTTCAAGGCCGTCCAGACGACCTCGCGCAAGAAGCCGCCGTTCGGCATCGCCCAGACCGGCAAGAGCTTCCGCAACGAGATCACCCCCGGCAACTTCATCTTCCGCACCCGCGAGTTCGAGCAGATGGAGATGGAGTTCTTCGTCAAGCCGGGCGAGGACGAGCAGTGGCACGACTACTGGCTCCAGCAGCGCTGGGACTGGTACGTCGACCTCGGCCTGCGGACCGAGAACATGCGCTTCTTCGAGCACCCGAAGGAGAAGCTGTCCCACTACGCCAAGCGCACGGTGGACATCGAGTACCGCTTCAACTTCGGCGGCCAGGAATTCTCCGAGCTGGAGGGCGTCGCCAACCGCACCGACTACGACCTCACGGTGCACAGCGAGGCCTCCGGCCAGGACCTCAAGTACTTCGACCAGGAGTCCGGCGAGCGGTACTTCCCGTACGTCATCGAGCCGGCGGCGGGCCTCAACCGCGCCATGCTGGCCTTCCTGATCGACGCCTACTTCGAGGACGAGGCGCCCAACGCCAAGGGCGTCCTGGAGAAGCGCGTCGGCATGCGGCTGGACCCGCGGCTGGCCCCGGTCAAGGTCGCGGTGCTGCCGCTGTCGCGCAACGCCGACCTCTCGCCGAAGGCCCGCGGCCTGGCCGCCGACCTGCGCACCGCGTGGAACGTCGAGTTCGACGACGCGGGCGCGATCGGCAAGCGCTACCGCCGCCAGGACGAGATCGGCACGCCGTTCTGCGTCACCGTCGACTTCGACACCCTTGAGGACAACGCGGTGACCGTGCGCGAGCGCGACACCATGTCGCAGGAGCGCGTCTCGCTCGACCAGGTCAAGTCGTACCTGGCCGCGCGGCTGATCGGCTGCTGACCGCAGCACACCCGGCCGTCGCGCCGAAGGAGCCCCCGTCCGCCTTCCGGCGGGCGGGGGCTCCCCGCGTCCGGCCCGTCGAACCCGCCGGCCCCGGCCTACCGGCGGCCCCAGCGGGAGCGCGGCGGGCCGGCCGGGGCGGTCGGCAGGCCGGCGCCGCGCAGCGAGGCGAGGGTGCTGCGGTGGCGGCCCTCGTCCTCCAGGAGGGCGGCCAGCAGGCCGTCGTAGAGCCGCCGGTGCGGGGCGAGCGCGGTGGCGAGCCGGACGAGTTCGGCCGGCGGGCGCAGCGCCGCGAGGTCGCGCAGCAGGACGCCGGACAGCGGCTCCGGCAGGGTGCCGGCCAGGTCGGCGAGCTCGGCGGCGGGCCGGCCGGCGGCCTGGCGCAGCAGCGTCCGGGCGTCCTCGGAGCGGCCGGCCCGCTCCAGCCCGGCCGCGAGGGCGGCCAGCTCGGCGGTGGGCGCGGAGCCCCACTCCCAGAGCAGGGTGGCGCTGTCCGCGTGCTGGCCGGCCCGTTCCAGGGCCACCAGCAGGGCCGGCAGCGCGTCGGCCGGGTAGGCCCAGAGGGCGTGGAACAGTTCGGTCGCCTCCTGGGCCAGGCCGGCGGAGCGCAGTTCGGCGAGGGTGCTGGCGGCCTGCGTCGGAGTGCCGGCCGCGGCGCCGCGGGCCAGCTGGACGGAGGCGTCGGGCGGGCCGCCGCGGGCGAGCAGACCGGCCAGCCGGGCGGTGTCGAGCGGGAGGAGCAGGGCGGCGGCCTGGCCCAGCAGGGAGGTGATCTCCTGGGTGGCGCCCTGGCGGTGCAGAGCGGTGATCCGCTCGGCGAGGGCGGTGAGTTCGGCGGGGGAGCGGCGCCGGGGCGGCTCCGGTGGCTCTTCGGGCGCGGGCGGTGGCTGGGGCGCCGGGACCGTCCGGGGCGGGGTCGGTTCGCCGGCCTCCTCGGGGCGGGACCGCGGGGCGCCGAACCGGGCCCCGGTGGCGGGTGGCGGCGGAGCCGCTCGGCGCGCCGACGGGGCGTGCGCTCCTTCCTCCTCCCCCCGCACGCCCCCGAAGCGGGCGCCGGTGGGCTGCCGGGGCACCGGATTGCGGACCGGCGGCTGGCGCAGCCGGTCCTCCAGCGCGGTCAACTGCTCGCTGAGCTCCAGGCATCGGGTGCCGAGCCCCTCGCGCAGCGTCCGCGCCTGGGCCAGCTGCCGCAGCAGTTCCGCGTCCGGCCGCTGCCGCTCCGGGACGGCCCGCACGGCCTCGGCGAGCCGCCGTTCGCGCTGGTTGGCGTACTGCCGGGCTCGCAGTAATTCGTCCAGCTCGGCACGGAGGTCGAGCGCGTCCTGTTCGCTCTCGCCGCTGTGCTGAGCCGGGGGTTGTTCCGTGTGCCGTATCCGCATGATCGCCGCACCCTGTCCATCTCGACCCTGACTGCGGGTCATCCTGGCGTCGGTATACGGCGACAGAGTTACGGGAGTGCGTCGAAATGTTTGCGACTGCCGTCCAGGACCGCGCAGACGGCACCGGCGGTGAGCAAGCCGACGACGGCCGCCCGGAGCAGAGCCGCCTCGAAGTACGGGTCGGTGGACCACCGGACGGCCAGGTATCCCGCCCCCGCGCCGACGGTGGCGGGCAGGACGAGCCGGCCCGCGCGCCGGCCGACGGCGGCGATCAGCACCGCGGCGCCCGCCGCGGCGGCCAGCCGGGGCGTGCCGAAGCTCCCGGCGTACCGGAGGGCGAGGGCGGGGACGAGGAACAGTGCGAGGCCCCGGCCGAGGGAGTCCGTGAGCGCGGCCACGCGGGGGCCGGCCGGGGCGCCGGGCCGTTTCGCCGCCAGGAAGCGGGTCGCGCCGAGCACGGCGACCGCGGTGATCATGCCCGTGAGCCGGTCGCCGAGCCGGGAGAGGTTGTAGAGCAGCACGGTGTCGTAGAGGGCCAGCATTAGGGAGCCGAGGGCCCACAGCTCGACCGCGAGGACGAGCGGCCCGGGGGAGCGGGGCGCGGTGTCCGCCTCCCGCCCCGCGATCCGGGCGAGCAGCGGCGCGGTGACCAGCGCCGACACGACCCGGATGACCAGGTCGTCCACCGTGTACGGGTTGCGCAGCTCCCACTCCACCGCGCAGAACGCGACGGTGTACGAGGCGGCGGCGAGCGGGAGCAGCGGTGAGCGGGCCACCCGGACGTACAGCTGCCGGTCGAGCCGGCGCAGCACGGCGAGGAAGGCCAGCAGGACGAGCGGGAGTTCGAGGAAGGCCTGGACGCGCAGCACGGACGGCGCGAGCAGCTCGGGTGCGGGGGTGTGGGCGGCGACCCAGTCGACGAACGGGTTGTCGCGGGGCACGGCGAACCACCCGGGGGGCAGGTAGCGCGCGACGAACGCGGTGCTGCCGTCGTGCACGCGCTGGACGTAGACGGCGAAGGCCAGTTGGTTGAGGAGGATCAGCGCCACGACGGCGGCGAGCAACGCCTCCGGCCCTGGCGCTCCCCCGCGCCCGGGCCGGACCTCCCGCCGCAGCACCCTCGGGGTGAGGGCGAGCGCGGCGCCCACCGACAGCACCGCCGTGGCGTCCAGGACCGGGGCGATCGTGCTCATCGGCTCCTCCGGCGGGTCGCGCTTCTCCGGCTCGTCCGGCTCGTTGTGTTCGTCGTTCTCGTGGCGCTCGTGGCGCTCGTGGCGCTTGTGGCGCTTGTGGCGCTCGTGGCCCCCGTCGTGCCCGTCGTGCTCGTGGCGCTCGCGATGCTCACCGGGCCAGCCGGGTGCGGGCCTCCATCAGGGCGAAGCCGAGCAGGTTCTCCCCGCGCCAGTCGGCCGGTCGTGCGGCCCGTTCGTCGTCGGCGGCGAGACCGATGCCCCAGAGCCGGTCCACCGGGCTGGCCTCGACCAGCACGCGCTGCCGGGTGCCGAGGAGGTAGTCGCGGAGGGCCTCGTCCTGCCCGAACTTGGCGACATTGCCCGTCACCACCAGCTCGAACCGCCCGGCGGCCCAGGTGGGTTCGTCGAACCCCCGCACCTGGCGCCCCAGCTTCTTCGCCTCGGCCGGGGTCCGGGCGGCGAGGATCCGCGGCACGATCGCCTCGTCGCCGAACAGCCGGGCCTTCCCGGCCATCATCCAGTGCTCGGCGCTCGCGTACGTCACGCCGTCCACGGTGAAGGGGGACGGCCACCACTGGCTCAGCGCCCCCTGCCCGACCGAACCGTCCTGCTGTGGCTGATGCCCCCAGAACATCAGCCACTTCGGCTCGGCGCCGGAGGCGACGGCCGCCACCAGCTCGGCCCGGTTGCGGGTGTCGAGGGGGTTCCCCTTCTCCATGCTGCTCATATCGTCATCCTGACGTAAAGGGGGCCCGTGGTGCCAGTGATTTGATCGGGGCGGTCCGCCCGTGACCGGCTCCGGGAACGGGGCTGAATCCTTTGCGCGGGGGTGTGCCTCTTATGAGTGTCTCCGACGAAAGGGTCGGACCGGACTGGGAGGTTCTCGTGATCGTTGGCATCGCCGTGGCTGTCGCCCTGTTGCTGCTGTGCACCTGCACCGTGGTCGTGATGAGGAAGCGGGGGCGGGGCCGTGGCTGACGCGGGGGGCTGGCCGGGGGAGCGCCTGGTCCACGCGGCGCAGCGGGGGGACGTCGACTCGATCGCCGCGCTGGTGTCGGGGGCGCACCCGCATGTGCGGCGGTTCGCCCGGACGTTGTGCGCCTCGCCGGAGGATGCCGAGGATGCGGCGCAGGAGGCGCTGATCATCCTGTACCGCAAGATCGGGATGCTGCGGGCCTCCGGTGCGCTGGCGTCGTGGATGTTCCGCATCGTGCGCAACGAGTGCCTGCGCCGGGCGCGGGTACTGCGGCGCGACCCCGTGCCGTCGGGGGACGACACCGTGCTGTCGGCCGAGGAGGAGGTGCTGCGCCGCCTGGAGGCCGGGCGGGTGGCGGCGGCGATCGCCGCGCTCCCGGCCGACCAGCGGCGGGTGCTGGTCATGCGGGACATCCAAGGCCTCGACGGGCGGACGGTCGCCGACGCGCTGGGGCTGAGCGGCGCGGCGATGAAGTCACGACTGCACCGGGCGCGATCGGCCGTCCGCTGCGAGCTGCGGGCCGCGCCCGAGACCGTCCTTGGAGGCATCGGTGAGTGATCGACCCGACTTCGCGAGTGCGTCCCTGCCCCGCCACCTGGTGCGCGGCGCGGTGGGGTTCGGCGGCCTGATCGGCGCCTTCGCGCTGCTCCCGGTGGTGGGGCCGGCCGCGCTGCTGCTCCTCCCGATCGGGGTGCTCGCCCTGCGCGGATGCCCGATGTGCTGGACGATCGGGCTGATCCAGACCGTCTCGCGGGGCCGCCTGGAGCGCTCCTGCACGGCGGACGGCCGGTGCCGGCTGACCGTCGCCGGGTCCGGCTGACGACGCCCCGCGCACCCGAGCGCGCCCGACCGCGACGTCGCGGGCGGGCGCGCGGGCTGTGCGGGAGCCGGTCGTGACCCGGCCGTCCGGGGTCACCCGATGGAGCGGGGGAGCCGGGTGGTCAGGTACAGGATGCTGAAGGAGCCCAGCAGTTGGACGGCGAGGCAGAGGGCCAGCGCGCGGTCCATGCCCACGGTCGGGGCGAGGGCCAGGTAGAGGCTGCCGAGGGTGGCCACGCCGAGGGCCAGGCTGGACTGCTGGCTGGTGGCGAGGACGCCGCTGCCGACGCCCGCGCGGTCGGCGGGCACCTTGGCGAGGACCACCCGGAACAGCGGGGTGCCGATCAGGCCCTGCCCGATGCCCGCGAGCGCGACCCCGGGGGCCATCCGCAGCGGGGAGAAGTGCGACCAGTCGGCGAGCACCGTCAGGATCAGGGCGGCCAGGCCGAGCGCCTGGACGACGGCGCCGGCGGTCAGTACCCGGCTGCCGAAGCGGCCGATCAGCCGGGGGCCGGCGAGCGAGGCCCCGAAGTAGCCGACGGCCATCGGGACGAGCGCCCAGCCGGCCGCCACCGGGCCGAGCCGCAGGCCCTGCTGGAGGGCGATCGCGATCACGAACATGAAGCCGCCGAAGCCGCCGAAGTAGGGGAGGGCGATGCCGAGCCCGCGCCGCATCTCGGGGATCCGCAGCAGGCTGGGCGGCACCAGCGGGGTGGCGCCACGGCGTTCGGCGCGGGTCTCGACCAGGGCGAAGGCGACCGCGAACACCGGGGAGAGCGCGAGCAGCACCCAGGACCAGAGCGGCCAGCCGGCGGCGCGGCCCTCCATCAGCGGGACGAGCAGGGCGAGCATGGTCGCGGTGAGCAGCAGGGTGCCCAGGACGTCCACCCGGGCGGCCTGCGGGGAGCGGCTCTCCGGCACGTACCGGAGGGCGAGGACGAGGGCGAGCAGGGCGAACGGGACGTTCAGCAGGAAGACGGAGCGCCAGCCGGTGCCGAGGACGTCGGCGGCGACCAGCATCCCGCCGAGCACCTGGCCGACCACCACCGAGATCCCGGCGACCGCGCCGTAGACGCTGAGCGCGTGGCCGCGGCGGGCGCCGTGGGTGGCGGCGGTGATGGTGCCGAGGACCTGGGGGACGATCAGGGCGGCCGAGGCGCCCTGGGCGGCGCGGGCGGCGACCAGCGACCAGGCCCCGGGGGCGAGCCCGCAGGCGAGCGAGGTGAGGGCGAACGCGGCGGCGCCGACCACGAAGAGCCGTCGGCGGCCGAAGATGTCGCCGAGCCGTCCGCCGAGGACGAGCAGGACGGCGAACGCGATGCCGTACCCGGCGGCGACCAGCTCCAGCACGGCGGGGCCGGCGGCGAGGTCGCGGTCGATGGTGGGCAGGGCGACGTTGACGATGAAGAAGTCGAGCATCGGCAGGAACGCCCCGAGCAGTACGGTGACCAGCCCGGCGGTGCCGATCGAAGCGGTGCCGATCGAAGCGCTGCTCGGCGAGGTGGCGCCGGAGGCGGCAGAGGCGGTGGTGCTACCGGTGGTGGTGCCGGCGGTGGTGGAGCCGGCCGTGGTGGAGCCGCTGGGGCGGGCTGACGCGGTAGCGGTGGTGGTCGTGGCGACGGCGAGTTGTTGGGTCACGGGTCATACGATCTTCCGTCCGATAACCTGGTACCAGAGTGTGCTTATCCAGGTATCAGAAGTACCTGGCACCCGGCTCCCGCATGGCGCATGCTGAGTCCATGAGCCTGACCACCGCGCCCGTCCGAAGCACCGCCGCGCCCGCCGGGTCGACCGCGACCGCGAGCCCCGCAGCCGCTCCGCCGACCCCGCTCGCCGCCGAGGCCCGACGGCACGAGCTGGCGGCGTTCCTGCGCAGCCGCCGCGAGCGGATCGCACCGGAGCAGGTGGGCCTGCCGACCACCGGCCGCCGCCGGACGCCCGGGCTGCGCCGCGAGGAGGTCGCGCAGCTCGCCGCCGTGGGGGTCACCTGGTACACGTGGCTGGAGCAGGCCCGGGACATCCAGGTCTCCACCCAGGTACTGGACGCCGTCGCCCGTGCCCTGCGGCTCGATCCGGCCGAGCGGTCGCACCTGTTCGCCCTGGCGGCCGCCGAGGACCCCGCTCCGGTGCTGGAGTGCCCGACGGTGACCCCGGCGGTGCGGCTGGTGCTGGAGCAGATGGCGCCGATGCCGGCGGCGGTGATCAACGCCCGGTACGACATCCTGGCGCACAACCCCTCCTACACCCACCTGGTCGGGAACGTCGACGAGTTGCCGTTCGAGGAGCGGAACCTGGTCTGGATGGCGTTCACACCGTCGCGCTTCCGGGACGTGCTGGTGAACCACGAGCAGGAGCGCGAGGGAATGGTGGCCCGGTTCCGGTCGGGCATGGCGGACCACAGCGCCGAACCGGCCTGGAAGGCACTGCTCGCCCGGCTGCGCAAGGCCTCGCCGGACTTCGAGGCGGCCTGGCAGCGGCACGACGTCCAGCGGCCCGGCAACGGACTCAAGCAGTTCCTCATCCCGGGGGTCGGGCTGCTGCACTGCGACTACACGAGCTTCTGGCTCGGGCCCCGCCCCAGCACCCGCCTGATCGCCTACACCCCCCGGGACGAGGAGACCCGGGCACGGATGGCCCTCATGGCGGACGGCCTCTGACCCGGACGGCCGTCGGACCGCCCGTCGTACCGGGCGTCGGGCCGCCCGTCGGGCCCGGCCGCCGCCGAGCCGGCCCGTCGTGCCCGGCACCGGCCCCGACACCGGCTCGGCAGCCGCCGCGCCCCGACCGAGCGCCAGGCAGAGGACGGCCAGCGGCAGCTCGACACCGCAGGCCATCACCAGGGCGGCGAGCAGCGGCAGCCCGCGTCCGGCGGTGCCGACGTCGGCCAGGGCGTCGCCCGCGAGCAGCAGCGCCACCACGCAGGCGGGCCCGAGCGCGGCCGGACTGCGGCGGCGCAGCAGCGCGTCCAGCCAGAGCAGGGCGCTCAGCTCGCCCAGGTCGAGGACGACCCAGACGGTCTCGTGGCAGAGCACCAGCACGGCCAGCCAGGGCAGCAGTGCCAGCGCCGCCAGGGCGGGCACCTGCGGAGCCCAGCCGGGCAGCGCCGGGGCGGTCGGCCGGGTCGGTCGGACGCGCGGAGCAGGCCAGGCGAACGACGTCGGCCGGGCTCCCGGCAGGACGGCGCTCATCGTGCGCTCCGGCCACGCGGGCGGACCCGCTCCAGCGACCGCCGCACCCGGCCGGCCGGGTGCTCCACCAGGACGCCGTCGAACGGGCCCCGCGCCCAGGCGAGCCAGAACTCCCCGGCCACCGTGACCACCTCGGGTGCCTCGACCACCCTGGCCCGCCGCCCCGCCCGGCGCAGCCGCCCGGCGGTGAAGCCCACGGCGGGCGCCGGGCCGCCCTGCGGCAGCCGGCCCCAGACCAGCCCGTACGACTCCCGCGCGCCGAGGGCCGGGCACCGTCGGGCGCCGCGCAGCAGTTCCGGGGCGAGCCGGGCCGCGACCACGACGTCGACCAACTCGCCGTGCTCGTACACCTCCAGCGCGGCCCGCCCCCGGGACGCCGGGACGCCCCGCACCGACCAGGGCCCGAGCAGCCCGAGCCGGCCCGCCGACCCGAGCAGGCCGACCGGCCGCGCCCACGCGGCGCCGGCGTCGCCGAGACCGGCGGCGGGCCGCGGGTGCGGCGCGGTGGTGGGGTGCGAAGGAGTGCTCGTCATGCCGTCAAGACTTCCGTGGACGGCGCTCGCTGTCGGTAGTGCACCACACCGAATCAGGGGTGTACCCAGCTACACCCCAGGTCTCCACTCCCCTTCATGGCGGCCGTCGATCTTCGCGCCCTACGCTGTCCGTCATGCCCTCCACCCCGCTGCGCCGCGCGCTCGCCAGGAGCGTCGGGCGGCCGCTGTGGGCGGCCGTCTGGCGCGACACCCGGTTCATAGCCGCCGGCGTCCCGCTGGCCGCGCCGATCTGGCTGGCCGTCCTCTACTTCAAGGTGTTCCTGCTGATCCTCGGCCTGAGCCTGGCCGGCATGCGCCTGCTGACGACGGCCCAGCGCGGCCGGTTGCGCGCCCTGCGGGGGGTCGAGGTGCCGCCGCTGCTCCGTCCGGTCCGGACCTCGGCCGGTCTGCTGACCGGGCTGCGCACGGGGGTGAGCTGGCGCCAGGTCGGCTACCACCTGCTCGCGGGCCCGCTGCTCGCGCTCGGCGCCGTCGGGCTGCTCTACGCCTGGGGTGCGGGCCTGGTGATGGCCACCGTCTACGGCTGGACGTGGTTGATGCCGTCGTCGAGCCCGGTCCGCGGGGCGCTGGTCACGCTGGACGTCGCGATCACCGTGGGCGGTGTGCTGCTGCTCCTCGTGCTGCCGTGGGCGACGGTCCTGCTGGCCCGGCTGGAGGAGTGGACGGCCCTGCGGCTGCTCGGCCCCGGCCGGGCGGAGGCCTTGGAGCGCCGGGTCGAGGAGATCGCCGAGAGCCGGGCCGGCCTGGTCGACGCCGTCGACGCCGAGCGCCGCCGGATCGAGCGCGACCTGCACGACGGCGCCCAGCAGCGGCTCACCTCGCTGGCGATGAACCTGGGCCTGGCCCGGCGCACTCTCAAACACGCCCCGCCCGAGGTCATGCAGGTGATAGTGGACGCGCACGAGGAGGCCCAGGCCGCCATCGACGAACTGCGGGACCTCGTGCGCGGCCTGCACCCCGCCGTTCTGGAGGACCGCGGCCTGGACGCGGCGCTGTCCGGCATCGCCGCCCGCTCGCCGCTGCCGGTGCGCGTCGACGTCGCCCTGACCGAGCCGGTCGCCCCGACCGTCGAGGCGGTCGCCTACTTCACCGTCTCCGAGGCGCTGACCAACGTCGCGAAGCACGCCCGTGCCTCGCGGGTCGACCTCTCGGTGCGGACGGCGGGCGGCCGGCTGCGCCTGGTCGTGAGCGACGACGGTGTCGGCGGCGCGGACGCCGCGCGCGGCACCGGCCTGACCGGGCTGCGCAAGCGCGCCGCCTCGGTCGACGGCACGCTGTCCGTTCTGAGCCCCCTCGGGGGTCCCACCACCATCACCGTGGAGCTGCCGTGCGTGCTGTGATCGCCGAGGACTCGGTCCTGCTGAGGGTCGGTCTGGTCAAGGTCCTGGAGGCCGTGGGCTTCGAGGTGGCGGCCGCGGTCGGGGACGCCGAGGCGCTGCTCGCCGCCGTCGAGGAGCACCGTCCGGCAGTGGTGGTGGCGGACGTCCGGATGCCGCCCGACTACACCGACGAGGGCGTCCGGGCCGCACTGATGATCCGCCGGCAGTGGCCGGAGGTCGCGGTGCTGCTGCTCTCGCAGTACGTCGAGGAGCGGTACGCGGCCGATCTGCTGGCCACGAACACCAGTGGGGTGGGCTACCTGCTCAAGCAGCGGGTGGCCAATGTGGACGACTTCGTGGACGCCCTCCAGCGGGTGGCCGAGGGCGGCACCGCGCTGGACCCGGAGGTGGTCGCCCAGCTGCTGGTCCGCCGCCACCGCGATCCGCTGGAGAAGCTGACCCCGCGCGAGCGGGACGTGCTCGGCCTGATGGCGGAGGGCCGCTCCAACGCGGCGATCGCCGCCGCCCTGGTGGTCAGCGACAGCGCCGTGGCGAAGCACATCAACTCGATCTTCACCAAGCTCGAACTGCCGCCGGCCGACAACAGCCACCGCCGGGTGCTCGCGGTGCTGCGGTTCCTGGAGGTCGGGTAGCCGTGGGCGCACGTCGGGCCTGGCAGATCACCGGGACGCTCACGCTGGCCTTCGCCATGCTGTTCGGCGCCGTGCAGACCTGGGCGGTGGTGGTGCAGCAGAAGGCGGTGTCCGAGCACTCCTACCAGGTCGCGGTGACCAGGGTGGAGCTGGACACCGGGACGGCGGCGGTCCGGATCAAGCCGGGCGTCCCCGGACGGGTGACGATGAGGCAGTACCTGGACTGGACGGTCCGCAAGCCCACGGTCTCGGCGATCTTCCAGGGGGACGTCCTCACCGTCCGGATGCGCTGCAACCAGTTGCTGCCGGCGGTGGACGTCGGCTGCGGCGCCTCGATCGACCTGGAGGTACCGGCCGCGGCCTCGGTGTCCGGCGGGGGGACGTCCGGTGCGCTGGAGGTCCGGGACCTCACCGGGGACGTCCGGCTCTCCGCGACCTCGGGCGCGATCCGGCTGACCGGGCTCTCCGGACAGGTGTACGCGCGCACCACCTCCGGTGAGCTGAAGGCCGCCGGCCTCGGTTCGCCGCGGGTGGAGGTGAGGGCCTTCTCCGGGGAGATCGACCTGGGCTTCGTGCGGCCGCCGCAGCTGGTGGACGCCGGTGCCACCTCCGGGTCGGTGGCGATCGGACTCCCGAAGGGCTCCCGGTACGCCTTCGACTTCAGCGGCGCCGCCGGTCCGGGCGACCGCCACATCGATCCCGAGCTGGCCGACTCCACCAGCTCCGACACCGTCCGGGTGGTGACCACCTCGGGTTCGGTGCGCATCGTCACCGCGGCGGGCTGACGGACGCGGGCCCACGGACTTGGGCCCACGGACTTGGGCCCCGGACAAAGGCCCACCGACCGGCCCCCGGAAGGCCCGGTGAGCAGCGCCGACCGGCCCCGGCGCGCGGTGGGGGACAATGAAGAGTCCCGAGCCCCCGTCCACGAGGTCAGCCGCGCATGACAGCCACGCTCGACACCACCGCGTCCGCCACGGCATCCGCGCCCGCGCCCGCCACGGCACCCGCCGCCGCGAACGCGGCCGCCGGCGAGCCCGCGGCCGCCGCCGCGCCCGCGACCAGCTCCGAGTTCGCGCCGCTGACGATCGGCCCGATGAGGGTGTGGCCGCCGGTCGTCCTGGCACCCATGGCCGGCATCACCAACGCGCCCTTCCGCACCCTCTGCCGCGAGCAGAGCGGCGGCAAGGGCCTGTACGTGAGCGAGATGATCACCACCCGGGCCCTGGTCGAGCGCAACGCCAAGACCATGCAGCTGATCAAGTTCGACGCGAGCGAGAAGCCGCGCTCGATCCAGCTGTACGGAGTGGACCCGGTGACCGTCGGCAAGGCTGCCCGGATGATCGCCGACGAGGGCCTGGCCGACCACATCGACCTCAACTTCGGCTGCCCCGTCCCCAAGGTGACCCGCAAGGGCGGCGGCTCGGCGCTGCCGTACAAGCGCAACCTGCTGCGCGAGCTGTTGCGCGAGGCCGTGGCGAACGCGGGGGACCTCCCGGTCACCATGAAGATGCGCAAGGGCATCGACGACGACCACCTCACCTACCTGGACGCGGGCCGGATCGGTGCCGAGGAGGGCGTGGCCGCCATCGCCCTGCACGGGCGCACCGCCGCCCAGCACTACGGGGGCACGGCGGACTGGTCGGCGATCGCCCGGCTGCGCGAGTCCGTCCCGGCGCACATCCCGGTGCTCGGCAACGGCGACATCTGGTCGGCGGACGACGCGGTGCGGATGATGCGCGAGACCGGCTGCGACGGTGTGGTGGTCGGGCGCGGCTGCCTCGGCCGGCCGTGGCTGTTCAAGGACCTGGTCTCGATCTTCGAGGGCGAGGTCGACTACGCCCGCCCGAGCTTCGCCGACGTGGCGCGGGCGATGGTGCGCCACGCGCAGCTGCTCGGGGAGTGGCTGGGGGACGAGACCCGCGGCGTGATCGACTTCCGCAAGCACGTCGCCTGGTACACCAAGGGCTTCTCGGTCGGCTCCGAGCTGCGGGTGAAGCTGGCGAACTCCTCCTCCTTGTCCGAATTGGCCGAAACCCTGTCCATGGTGGAGCAGTCGCAGCTCTGGCCGGCCGGCGCGGACGGGCCGCGCGGGCGTACGAGCGGCAACAACCGGGTGGTCCTGCCGGAAGGCTGGTTGGACGATCCGTATGACTGCGCTCTCCCCAGCGCAGACGCCGAATCGGACACCTCCGGCGGTTGATCTGGCCGCTTCGGCGAAAATGGCGCTCGGCGACCCCTCGCCACCGCGTCCCAGCCCTCTTGTCCCATCTGGACAAGAGGGCTCCTTTTTGGTGCGCGAGCATTACGGAAAGAGTACGGATCCGGACGCAGTGCGACGATCGGCGGAGGAGGCCTACGCCCGACGGGCGAGATGCGTCCGTGACGCTTGCCACATACGGTGGCGACTGACGGCCCTTCAGGTGACGAAATGGACAGGTCGGCAGGGAATCGCTTCCCGAAGGGGGTGGCGCGGGATCGGGTGCTCGGGGTGCAGGAAATCAAGCCTGGGCAACACGCTGGACCGCCGACCGCTACCCTGCGTCCCCCTGGTGTGATCTTCCTGTTTCCTTGAGTTCAAGACTTGAAGGAATGCTCGCGTCATCCGGACGATTTCACCAACAGAGGTGAACGCCTTTACGTGCATTCGATCTGTGGGGTTACCACTGGGTACCGGCCTCATACGGCCTATTGG
Source organism: Kitasatospora sp. NPDC001603 (assembly GCF_040298365.1). Classification (NCBI taxonomy): domain Bacteria; kingdom Bacillati; phylum Actinomycetota; class Actinomycetes; order Kitasatosporales; family Streptomycetaceae; genus Kitasatospora; species Kitasatospora sp. NPDC001603. The sequence continues at coordinate 139,492 of NZ_JBEPAA010000011.1, read as the reverse complement.
CGGCGCGGAAGCGCCTTCGAAATGGGTATGTTCTCCGGCGTCAGGGCAACCGTGTGCGAGGAGACCGACCCGTGCCGTCCCAGCAGAAGTTTGTTTACTCCTTCACCGAAGGAAACAAGGACCTCAAGGATCTTCTCGGCGGCAAGGGCGCGAACCTGGCCGAGATGACCAACCTGGGCCTCCCCGTCCCTCCGGGGTTCACCATCACCACCGAGGCCTGCAAGGTCTTCCTGGAGACCGGCAGCGAGCCCGCCTCCCTCCACCAGGAGATCAGTGCCCACCTGGACGCCCTTGAGCAGGAGATGGGCAAGCAGCTCGGCCAGGCCGACGACCCGCTGCTGGTCTCGGTCCGGTCCGGGGCCAAGTTCTCCATGCCCGGCATGATGGACACCGTCCTGAACATCGGCCTCTCCGACACCTCGGTGGTCGGTCTGGTCGCGCAGTCCGGCAACGAGCGTTTCGCCTGGGACTCCTACCGCCGCCTGGTCCAGATGTTCGGCAAGACCGTGCTGGGCGTCGACGGCGAGCTGTTCGAGGAGGCCCTGGACGAGGCCAAGCACGCCAAGGGCACCGTCAACGACCTGGACCTGGACGCTTCCGACCTCCGGGAACTGGTCGAGGTGTTCAAGGGCATCGTCCAGCGCGAGACCGGCCGGGCCTTCCCGCAGGACCCGCGCGAGCAGATGGACCTCGCCATCCACGCCGTCTTCCACTCCTGGAACGGCGACCGCGCGCGGCTGTACCGCCGCCAGGAGCGCATCCCGAACGACCTGGGCACCGCCGTCAACGTCTGTTCCATGGTGTTCGGCAACCTCGGCGAGGACTCCGGCACCGGTGTCGCCTTCACCCGCGACCCCTCCACGGGCGCCGTCGGCGTCTACGGTGACTACCTCTCCAACGCCCAGGGTGAGGACGTCGTCGCCGGCATCCGCAACACCCTGCCGCTCGCCGATCTCGAACAGCTCGACAAGAAGTCGTACGACGAGCTGATGACGATCATGCAGAAGCTCGAGAACCACTACCGCGACCTCTGCGACATCGAGTTCACCATCGAGCGCGGCAAGCTCTGGATGCTCCAGACCCGGGTCGGCAAGCGCACCGCCGCCGCCGCCTTCCGGATCGCCGTCCAGCTGGTCGACCAGGGCCTCATCGACCTGGACGAGGCCCTGATGCGGGTCACCGGCGGTCAGCTCTCCCAGCTGATGTTCCCGCGCTTCGCGCCGAACGCCGAGTCCAAGCAGATCGCCTGGGGCCTGGCCGCCTCGCCCGGCGCCGCGATCGGCAAGGTGGTCTTCGACTCCTACACCGCCGTCAAGTGGTCCCGTTCCGGCGAGAAGGTCATCCTGGTCCGTCGCGAGACCAACCCGGACGACCTGGACGGCATGATCGCCGCCGAGGGCATCCTCACCTCGCGCGGCGGCAAGACCTCGCACGCCGCCGTCGTCGCCCGCGGCATGGGCAAGACCTGTGTCTGCGGTGCCGAGGAGCTGGAGGTCGACACCAAGCGCCGCCGGATGACCACCTCCGACGGCCTGGTGCTGGAAGAGGGCGACATCGTCTCCATCGACGGTGCGAGCGGCAAGGTCTACCTGGGCGAGGTACCCGTCCTGCCGTCCCCGGTGGTCGAGTACTTCGAGGGCACCCTGCACGCCGGCGCCGACGTCCAGGGCGGTCTCGTCCAGGCCGTGCACCGGCTGATGTCGCACGCCGACGGCCGCCGCCGGCTGGCCGTGCGGGCCAACGCCGACAACTCCGAGGACGGCGGCCGCGCCCGTCGCTACGGCGCCCAGGGCATCGGCCTCTGCCGCACCGAGCACATGTTCCTCGGCGAGGAGCGCCGCAAGGAGGTCGAGCACCTGATCCTGGCGGACAACGACAAGGACCGCGAGACCGCGCTCTCCACCCTGCTGCCGCTGCAGAAGGGCGACTTCCTGGAGCTCTTCCAGGCGATGGACGGGCTGCCCGTCACCGTTCGCCTGCTCGACCCGCCGCTGCACGAGTTCCTGCCGGACATCACCGAGCTCTCGGTGCGCGTCGCCCTCGCCGAGGCCCGCAAGGACCCGAACGAGAACGACCTGCGGCTGCTCCAGGCGGTGCACAAGCTGCACGAGCAGAACCCGATGCTCGGCCTGCGCGGTGTCCGCCTCGGCCTGGTCATCCCCGGCCTGTTCGGCATGCAGGTGCGCGCGATCGCCGAGGCCGCCGCCGAGCGCAAGCTGGCCGGTGGGGACCCCCGCCCCGAGGTGATGATCCCGCTGGTCGGCACCGTCCAGGAGCTGGAGCTGGTGCGCGACGAGTGCGATCGCGTGCTGGCCGAGGTCGCCCAGTCCACCGGCGTCCAGCTGGACATCAAGCTCGGCACCATGATCGAGCTGCCCCGGGCCGCCCTGACGGCCGGCCAGATCGCCGAGGCCGCCGAGTTCTTCTCCTTCGGCACCAACGACCTCACCCAGACGGTCTGGGGCTTCTCCCGGGACGACGTGGAGGCCTCGTTCTTCACGGCCTACCTGGAGAAGGGCATCTTCGGGGTCTCCCCGTTCGAGACCATCGACCGCGACGGTGTCGGCGCGCTGGTCAAGCACGCCGTCCAGGCCGGCCGGGCCACCCGCCCCGACCTCAAGCTGGGCGTCTGCGGCGAGCACGGCGGCGACCCGGAGTCGGTGCACTTCTTCCACAAGGTGGGGCTGGACTACGTCTCCTGCTCCCCCTTCCGGATCCCGGTGGCGCGCCTGGAGGCAGGCCGCGCCGCCATCGAGACGGCGGGCAGCGACTCGCGCTGACGCGGTGCCCCGGCCAGGCATCGGCCGGGGCGCCGCCGACGCGGTCCCTGACCGCACCCCCTCCCCCCGGGGAGGGCGTACACCGGAGCTCGGCGCAGGAGAACCGGCGTACGTAACGCGAGCGGGGCGGGAACGGACAATGGCGTCCGTTCCCGCCCCGCTCGTCTGTCTGTGCGGAGGGCCCGCGGGGAACGGCGGGCAACGGCGGGGAACCGCGGGGACTCTGCCCGAAGGTCTGCGCGCCCGGCCGCCGCCGGGCCGAAGAGCGTGCCCGCCCGGCCGCCCGGGTCTGCCCGCCCGGCCCGCCATACCGTCCCTCTGCCCACCCGCGCCGCCCGCCCGTCGCACCCGACGAGCGGCCGCGGGTGTGGCCGCGGCCACGCGTGTGGCTGGCCGGCCACGGCCCGGCCGGCTGCCAAGCTGGAGCGCATGACCAGCAAGCACCGCCTGTTCGCCCTGGTGGCCGTCCTCCTCTGCGCACTCGCCGCGCTCGCCGGGTGCCAGCTCTCGAACGACGGGGCGGACAGCCCGAAAGCCACCGTCGCCGCCTCCACCGGAGCGAGCGCCACCGGCCCGAAGCCCTCCGCTCCGAAGCCCTCCCCGCCCGCCGGCACCACTCCGGCCCCGCCCGGCGGCTGGGTGCCCACCGACCCCGCGCTGGCCGACGTCTGCCGCACCAAGCTGCCCGCCCAGGCCGTCGACACCCTCGGCCTGATCGCCAAGGGCGGCCCCTACCCGTACCGCTCGGACGGCATCGTCTTCGAGAACCGGGAGAACCGCCTCCCGCGCAAAGCCTCCGGCTACTACCACGAGTACACCGTCGTGACCCCGGGCTCCGGCGACCGCGGCGCCCGACGCGTCGTCACCGGCGGCACCGGTGAGCAGTACTGGACGGCCGACCACTACGGCTCCTTCCAGGAGATCGACGCCCGCTGCTGAGTCATCGGCCCTGGAAAGTACTTTCCACATCGGAAAGTAGATGCCATAGTGGAAGTACCAGCAACGCCGGGGCGCCCACGGGGCCCCGGGCACTCCAGGGGGATCCATGAACGCCGCCGAACCCGCCGACCCGTCCGCCGCCGACCGGTCCGCCGTCGACCTGCCCGCCGCCGAGGCGCTGCGCCTGGCCGACCGGGCCAGGGCCGCCGCCCAGGCACCGGGCCGCCTTCCCGGCTGGTACGGACCGGCCTTCGCGGTGGCGTTCACCGTCTACGGCACCGGCGTCGGACAGGCGATCGGAGCCGGGATGGGCTGGCTGGGCGGGCTGTTCGGGGCGCTCTTCGCCGCCCTGACGGGTGCGCTGGCCCGGGTCGCCGTGAACCAGGGCGGCATCGTGCACCGCATGGCGCCCGGCATCGGTCGGCCGGTGGTCCTGGCCGTCCTCGCGGTGATCCTGGTGGGCCTGGCCGCCCTGCTGCTCGCCTGGCTGGCGGGCGGCGGTGCGCGCTGGATGGGCGCGGTGGCGGGCTTGGCGGCGGGCGCGGCCTTCTGGGTGGCCACGGACCGGCTCACCGCGTCGATCCGCCGGATGCCGGCGGCCCGCTGATGCCGGCCGCGCTCGACCCGCTGCTCCAGCACCCGACCCGGCTGATCGTGCTGGCCTTCCTGAGCGCCTGCACCGAGGCCGAGTTCGCCACCGTCCGGGACCACTGCGAGGTCTCCGACTCGACGCTCAGCAAGGCGGCGGCCGCCTTGGAGGAGGCCGGATACGTGGTGGTGAAGAAGGGGTACGTCGGCAAGCGTCCGCGGACCTGGCTCGGCGCCACCAAGGCCGGCCGCAAGGCGCTGGCCGCCCACCTCGCCGAACTCCAGCGGCTGGTGGCCGCGGCCGAGTCCGCCGGCGCCGCCCAGGACCCGGCCTGAGCCCACGCGCCGACCGGACCGCGTCCGCCCACCGGTACGCCCGCAAGTCGCACGCCCGCAGGTCGCTACGCCCGCACACCGGCGCCCCCGCGGGCCCGCCGCCCTCGCCCTACCGGGCCCGCCGCCAGCCGATCCGCGCGTGCGGCCCGTGCGGGCCGGTGGCGAGCAGGGTCCGCAGCTCCCGCAGCACGGGCTCCGGCTCCCGCCGCAGCTGCACCGGCGTGGCGCGGACGACCGGGAGTCCGGCGGCGGTGAGGCGGTTGGCCCGCGCCAGCCCGCGCTCGTGGTCGGCCGGGCGCAGGTGCCAGGCCCGGGAGTCGATCTCCAGTGCCACGCAGGCCTGCGGCCAGTAGGCGTCGGGGACGGCGAGGAAGCGCCCGTCCAGGAACAGCACCGGGTTCCAGAGCGGTTCCGGCAGGCCGGCCCCGCGGACCAGCTCACGGGCCTCGCCCTCGACGACCGAGCGCACTCCGGCGGTGAGGTCCTCCACCACCTGGGCGACCTGCGGCAGTGCGAGCGCCCCCGGCCGGGCGAGCAACTGGTCCAGCAGCTCGCCGAGGCCGCAGTGCCGCCGCTGGACCGCCTCCGCGCAGAGCGCCCGGAACCGGCGCCGGCCGCCCTCCCGCGGTACGAGGTCGGCCACGGCCCGGGCGACCGTCGTGCTCCAGAGCCCGTCGTCCCGCTCGAACCCGCCCGGCAGCGGCCCGGCGGCCCGGTGGATCCGGACGAAACCCCGGTCCGCGACCCGGTGCGGGCCCGCGATCAGCACGTCGACGTCCCCGAGGTCCGCCGGGTGCCCAGCGGACGGCAGCCCGGCCGAGGCCAGGACCGCCTCCCCGGTCAGCAGCACCTCGCCGGGCCGCGCCGACCGCCCCTTCGGCGCCGCGTACGCGAGCGCCGCGCGCAGCCGCTGATGCGGGGTCAGCCGCCCGCTCTGCAGGCAGATCACCCGGGGCAGCACCTGCTGCCAGGGGCCGCCGGGCCGCAGCCGGTGCGCGATGGTGCCGGACGGCACCCCGAGCCGGCGCAGCTGTGCCCGGGTGACGATGTGCTGCTGGTCGGCGCCGAGCAGCAGCAGGGGGTCGAGGAGGTCCGTGCGGGTCATGCCGGGGTGCTTCCCGCCCGGGTCGGGGGTATGCGGAACATCGCCCGTCGGGGGAGCGGGCCGCCAATCGGGTTGACGCGCGCCGCTCCAGCGGATGGGCTGGCCGCGATGACTTCCCTCCACACCGGTCCCGGGCTGCTCGCCCGGCTGCTGGAGCACGCCGCGACCGGCGGGCCGCCGGTCAGGCCGTGATCAGCTGCCCAGCACCGCCGCCGTGTCTAAGGCACTCCTGGTTGATCGCGCGTTCCGGGGCGCTCGGCGAGGTGGCGGCGGCGATCCGCAGCTCGATGATGTCCCGTACGGCGGGCCACTCGGAGTCGAGGATCGAGTAGAACGCGGTGGAGCGCACCACCCCGTCCAGCCCGCGCGAGTGTGCCCGGCGGACGCCCTCGGACGTCGCGCCGAGGCGCTCGATCGCGGCCCGGGAGCGCAGGTTGCGGGCGTCCGCGCGCATCGAGATCCGCTGCACCCGCCACTCCTCGAAGGCGTACCGCAGCATCAGCAGCTTGGCCTCGGCGTTGACGCCGGTGCCCTGGGCACGCGGGGAGAGCCAGGTGTTGCCGATCTCGGCGGCGTCCGGGACGGCCGTGGCCGGATCGCCGAACGGCACGCCGGGCACCGGCGGCCAGACGACCGGGCCCTGCCAGTAGTCGAGTTCGAGGAACCGGGTGGAGCCGACCACCCGGCCGTCCGCGAGGTTCACCGTCGCGAACGGCAGCGCCCGGCCCGCGGCCCGGTCGGCGAGGGCGCGCGCGATGTAGTCGCGGGCCGCTTCCAGGCCGTGCGGGACGGGGGTGAAGGCGTAGGTCGTACGGTCCTCGGCGCCGGCCTCGGCGATGGCCTCGGCATGGTGCGCGGCAAGGGGCTCCAGCCGCACGGTGCGGCCGGTGAGGATGACAGGTACGGGCACGGAACCATCGGTCCTTCATCGGTCGGAGGGCGCGTCCCGCGCCGGGGTGCGGCTCGGGCTGCGTGGACGTTCGCCCCGGCCCCGGAATCCGCCCGCCCGGGACCGCGCACGCCGGAGGACCGGTCGGACGGGGTGGGGGCGGCGGCCCCGGAGGCGGGCAGCGCGGTGCCGGAACGGACACGGGTCGACGGACCGGTCCGGCGGGATGAGCGAGGGGACAGTGTGCGTCCGCGAGATGGCCGAAGAGGAAACGTGAGCGCGAAGGGGAGCAGGCGGCCAGATGAAGGCAAGATGCGTCGTGGGTGACTGGCCGAGCACCGGGCCGGGACGTGATCGACGGCGTTACGGACGACGTGACGACGACGCGGCGATGCGAGGCAGCGAGAGGACGATACCCGCCAGAAGGCGGTGCGTCACCTCGCGGCACACGAATGGGCGCGCGGGCCTTCCGGACGCACGCCCGGGAGGGGCTTCGGGCGCCCGTGACCAGCGGGTTTGCCGCCGGGTGCGATCATGGTCCGGAGGGCATCGCGGCGCGCCGCCGGGGCACCCCGGCGGGTCGCCGGGCGTTCCCCGGGGAAGCGGCCGCGCGACGGCCGCGGCCGGCGGGAATTCCGGCGGCGTCCGGCACGCTGGAGACGACGACAAGCCGGTACCGGTCGACGAGTAGAGAACGGGGTGTGGGTGCGCGGTGCGTGATCCCCAGGAGCTGTACGAGCTGGATCAGCAGGGCGTGGCCGCCGTGGCCGCGGCGAAGGCCGCGCTGGCCGACACCGGCGCGGGCCTGGTGCTGCTCCACCACTTCGAGGGCTTCATGGACGCCGGCGAGGCCGGCGGCCAGGTGGTCGCCCACCTGCTGGAGGAGGGCGAGCCGCAGGTGGTGGCCCGCTTCGACCACGACCGCCTGGTGGACTACCGGGCCCGCCGCCCCGCGATGCTGTTCGACCGCGAGCACTGGGCCTCCTACGAGCCGCCGGAGATCCTCCTCCAGCTGGTCCACGACGCGGCCGGCTCGCCGTTCCTGCTGCTCACCGGGCCCGAGCCGGACGTCGAGTGGGAGCGCTTCGGCGCCGCCGTGCGCCGACTCGTCGAGCGCTTCGAGGTCCGGCTGACGCTGGACTTCCACGGCATCCCGATGGGCGTGCCGCACACCCGCCCGGTCGGCCTGACCCCGCACGGCACCCGGCTGGACCTCGCCGCCGGCTACCCGCAGTGGTTCGAGCAGGCCCAGGTGCCGGGCAGCGCGCAGGCGCTGCTGGAGTACCGGCTGGCCGAGGCCGGGCACGACGTGCTGGGCTTCGCCGTGCACGTGCCGCACTACGTGGCGCGCTCGGCCTACCCGGCGGCCGCGGTGCTGATCCTGGAGGCCGTGCAGTCCGCCACCGGCCTGGTGCTGCCGGGCACCCGGCTGCGCGAGCGGGTGGGCGAGGTGTACGCCGACATCGAGGAGCAGCTGGCCCACGGGGACGGCGAGTTGCGCTCCGCGATCCGCGGCATGGAGGGCCAGTACGACGCCGTCGCGGGGGCGGAGGGCCGGGAGAGCCTGCTGGCCGAGCCGGTCGACCTGCCGTCGGCGGACGAGCTGGGCCGGCGCTTCGAGCAGTTCCTGGCCGAGCACGAGCGCGGCCCGGAGTAGTCCGCGCGCCGGCGTCCGCCGGACTCTCCGCCCCGGGCGGGAGAGTTCGGGCGCCGTCGTTCGTTGGCGGTGAGGTGCCCGGGGGACGGGCCGCCGTGAAGAGATTGCGTCGCCGGCTCCGGCCCCCGGGGGGATTCCATGTCCGTGTCCACACGCCCGACCGCGGTTCTGGCCGCCGGGCTGGCCGCGCTGCTGCTGGCCGCCTGCAGCGGCGGCGGTGCCGCGGGTACCGCTGCCCGGTCACCGGGCGGCCCCGAGCCGGTGCGGGCCACCCCCACCCCGACCCCGCTCCCCACCGGCCCCTACGTCGCCCTCGGGGACTCCTACACCTCCGGGCTGAAGATCGCCCCGCAGGTGGGCGAACCGAGGGGCTGCGCCCGCTCGGCCGTCAACTACCCGTCCCTGGTGGCGAAGGCCCTCGGCCTGGCGGACGACCGGTTCAAGGACGTCAGCTGCAGCGGTGCCCGCACCGGGGACCTCACCGGCTCCCAGGAGACCGACGGCGGCGGGGTCAACCCGCCGCAGCTGGACGCGCTCTCCCCGGCCACCCGCCTGGTCACGGTCGGGATCGGCGGCAACGACGCCGGGTTCATGGAGGTCGTCGGCGAGTGCGCCAAGGAGAACCTGGCGGACGTGGTGAAGAGCCTGATCGGCTCGGGGCGGGCGCCGGCGCCGTGCAAGGACCACTACGCCTCCGCCGGCGGCGCCGCCGACCAGGTGCAGCGCAAGGTGGACACCGCCGGCGAACGGCTGGGCCAGGTGCTGCAGGAGGTCAAGCGCCGCTCCCCGCAGGCCCGCGTCTACGTGGTCGGCTACCCGGTGCTGCTGCCGGCCGACCCGGCGAGCTGCGTACCGGTGCTCGGCCGGGCCCTGGCCGCGGCCGACCTCGGCTTCATCGCTGAGAAGGAGCAGCAGTTGAACGCGATGCTCAAGCGGCGCGCGGAGACGGCGGGCGCCGTCTTCGTGGACGCGGCCGCGTCCTCGGCCGGTCACGACATGTGCGCCGGCGAGGCGGCCCGCTGGGTGGAGCCGCCGTTCCCGGCCCCCGGGCTGGCGGCGATCCACCCCAACGCGAGGGGCCAGGAGGGCGTGGCAGCAGCCGTGTTGAAGGCCGTCCGGGGCTGAGCCCCCGCCGGCCGGGGCCGGTCCGGCACTCGGCCGGACCGGCCCCGGCTGGACGGCCAGGGTTCACGTCCCGGCCCGCACCCCTTCGCGCGCGGCACATCCCGGCTGTCGGAGCGGCGGCGTACGGTGATTGGCATATGGACGACACTGCACACCGCCTCCCCGACGCCCCGTTCCCGTACGACCACGCCGCCGAGGCCCGCTGGGTGCCCGAGCCGGACAAGCGCCCGGGCCGGACGGCCTTCCAGCGCGACCGCGCCCGCGTGCTGCACTCCGCGGCCCTGCGCCGACTCGCCGGCACCACCCAGGTCGTTGCCCCGATGCGCAGTGACTTCCCCCGGACCAGGCTCACTCACTCGCTCGAATGCGCCCAGGTCGGGCGGGAGTTGGGCGCCGCCCTCGGTTGTGACCCGGACCTCGTCGAGACCGCCTGCCTGGCCCACGACATCGGCCACCCGCCGTTCGGCCACACCGGCGAGGAGGCCCTCGACCAGGCCGCCGAGGCCTGCGGCGGCTTCGAGGGCAACGCGCAGTCGCTGCGCATCCTGACCCGCCTGGAGCCCAAGCGCTTCGCCCCGCAGGACGAGCAGCCCGCCCGGCTCGCCCCCTGGCCCGGCCGCAGCGTCGGCCTCAACCTGACCCGGGCCGCACTGGACGCCGCCACCAAGTACCCCTGGACGTACGGCGCGCACCCGGTCGACCCGGCCTCGTCCAAGTACGGCGTCTACGCCGACGACCTGCCGGTGTTCCGCTGGCTGCGGGCCGGCACCCCGCCCGGGCGCAAGTGCTTCGAGGCCACCGTGATGGACTGGTCCGACGACGTCGCCTACTCCACCCACGACGTGGAGGACGGCCTCCAGGCCGGCCACATCGAGCCGGCCGTGCTGCGCGCCCCGAGCGAGCGCGCCGAGCTGTTCAAGGTGGCCGAGCGCTACGCGCCGGACGCCGAGCCCGAGGAGCTGGCCGCCGCGCTGGACCGGCTGCTCGGCCAGGAGTGGTGGCCCAGCGCCTACGACGGCTCGGCCCGCGCCCGGGCCGGGCTGAAGGACCTCACCAGCCAGCTGATCGGCCGCTTCTGCCTGGCCGCCGAGCAGGCGACCCGGGCCCGCTACGGCCCCGGCCGGCTCAGCCGGTACGCGGCCGAGCTGGTGGTGCCGCGGGACGTCCGGCTGGAGTGCGCGGTGCTCAAGGCCGTCGCGGTGCGCTTCGTGATGCAGCGCGACGAGCAGGCCCAGCTCCGGGCCCGCCAGCGGATCGTGATCGCCGAGCTGGCCCACGTCCTCGCCGAGCGGGCGCCCGAGGGCCTGGACCCGGTCTTCGCCACCCTCTACCGCGAGGCGGAGGACGACCGCGGCGCCCTCCGTGCGGTGATCGACCAGATCGCCACCCTCACCGACGCCTCCGCCCTGGCGCTGCACGCCAGACTGGTGGGGCCGCCCCGGTCGTGAGGGGGCCGCCCCGGCGCGGTCGGTAACCCGCGCCGCCCCAGTAGACTTCCGGGGTGGCCGGGCGGATCAGGGACGAAGACGTACAGGCGGTGCGGAGCGCACTGCCGATCGACGTGGTGGTCGGCGACTACGTACAGCTCACCAACGGTGGCGGTGGCGAGTACAAGGGCGTCTGCCCGTTCCACGACGAGAAGTCCGCCTCCTTCTACGTGAACCCCGCCAAGGGCGTCTTCCACTGCTTCGGCTGCCAGGAGAACGGCGACACGATCGCCTTCCTGATGAAGATCGAGCACTTCACCTTCGCCGAGGCCGTCGAGCGGATGGCCGCCCAGGCCAACATCACGCTCCGCTACGAGGAGGGCGGCTACAGCCCCCGCCACCAGCAGGGCGAGCGCACCCGGCTGGTCGAGGCGCACAAGGTGGCCGCCGCCTGGTTCCGGGAGCAGCTCGGCTCGCCGGAGGCCGAGATCGGGCGGCGCTTCCTCGCCGAGCGCGGTTTCGACGAGGCGGCGGCGGCGACCTTCGGCGTGGGCTACGCCCCGGCCGGCTGGGAGAACCTGGTCCGCTACCTGCGCGGCAAGGGCTTCAGCGACAAGGAGATCCTGCTCGGCGGCCTGGCCTCGCAGGGCCAGCGCGGCGGCCTGATCGACCGCTTCCGGGGCCGGCTGGTCTGGCCGATCCGCGACATCGCCGGTGAGACGGTCGGCTTCGGCGCCCGCCGGCTGCGCGAGGACGACAACGGCCCGAAGTACCTCAACACGCCCGAGACGCCGATCTACAAGAAGTCCCACGTGCTGTACGGCATCGACCTGGCGAAGAAGGAGATCGCCAAGTCGGGCCGGGCGGTGGTGGTCGAGGGCTACACCGACGTGATGGCCTGCCACCTGGCCGGGGTCACCACGGCGGTGGCCACCTGCGGCACCGCCTTCGCCGAGGACCACATCAAGATCATCCGCCGGCTGCTGATGGACACCTCCCAGTACCGCGGCGAGACGGTCTTCACCTTCGACGGCGACGCGGCCGGCCAGAAGGCCGCCCTGCGGGCCTTCGAGGACGACCAGAAGTTCGCCGCCAAGACCTCCATCGCGGTCAGCCCCGGCGGCATGGACCCGTGCGACCTGCGCCTGGCCAAGGGCGACGAGGCGGTCCGGGAGCTGATCGACAACCCCGTCCCGCTCTTCGAGTTCGCGCTGCGCTCGGCCGTCGCCCGGCACCGGGTGGAGAACCCGGAGGGCCGCTCGGCGGCCCTGGAGGAGGCCGCGCCGATCGTCGCCAAGATCAAGGACCGCTCGATCCAGCACGAGTACGCCGTCCGGCTGGCCGGCATGCTCGGCATCCTGGACGAGCAGTTCGTGGTCCGCCGGATCTCCCAGCTGGCCCGCTGGGAGCGCGAGCGCCAGCAGAACCCGCGCGCCAACGGCCAGCAGCGCCGCCCCGAGCAGGCCCAGCCGGTCCGCTCCGCCCCGCCGGCCTTCCGGCTCAACCCGCGGGACCCGGCCCAGTTCGTCGAGCGCGAGCTGCTCAAGCTGGCCCTGCAGCACCCGGACCTGGTCAGCCCGGCCTTCGACCACTACGGCGAGGACGAGTTCCCCACGCCGCCGTACACCGCCGTGCGCCGCGCCATCGGCCAGGCCGGCGGCGCCGCGTACGGGGCCACCCTGGCCGACTTCACCAGCACGGTCCGCGAGGCGGCCCCGGACGACCGGGTCCGTTCGCTGGTCACCGAGCTGATCGTCGAACCGGTGCGCTCGCGCCGCAAGGTGGACGCGATCTACGCCGGGGAGTTCCTGGTCAAGCTGCGGCTGCTGGCGGTCGACCGCCGCGTCGAGGAGGTCCGCGGGCACCTCCAGCGGCTCGGCACCCGGGCCTCCGCCGAGGAACTGCACGCGGTGCAGACCGAGCTGTGGCAGCTCCAGCAGTACGGGCAGAGCCTGCGCAGCCGGGGCGCCGCCGCGCTCTGACGCCGGGTCCGGTCCGGCGCCGGCGCGGGTGCCTCCCGGAGGAGCGGCCCTCGCGGCCCGCCGGAGAAAGTCCGCGCACGAGTCTCGGCCACGAAGCGTGGCGTACCGCACACTGGAGGGCGTCCCACCTCCGTCCAGCGCGCGGGTCCGCCAGAGTCGCGCCCGCCCCGAGGGATGCCCGTGGACCAAGGCCTAGCCGCGACCGCCCGCCCGACCACCGATCCGCTCGCCCCCCACGACGACGACCACGGCCGGGCCGGCCCGCCGCCCGCCGACGGTGCCCGGGTGCCCGCGCAGGGCCTCCCGGATGGCCACCCCGGGGCCGCCGACCCCGATCCCGATCCCGTGCCCGCCGCCGGTCGGGCGGCGGAGCCGGGGTCCGAGGCCGAGCCGGACCTCGACGCCGAGCCCGACCCCGGCCCGGCGGGCGCCACCGGCCCGGCGGCGGACCTCTTCCGCCAGTACCTGCGCGAGATCGGCCGGATCCGGCTGCTGAACGCCGCCGAGGAGGTGGAGCTGGCCCGCCGGATCGAGGCCGGCCTGTTCGCGGAGGAGCGGCTCCACCGCGAGCCGCCGCCCCCCGACCCGCTGGCCGGGGAGCTGGACACCCTGGTGGTGACCGGGCGGATCGCCAAACGGCGGCTGATCGAGGCCAACCTGCGTCTGGTGGTCTCGGTCGCCAAGCGCTACATCGGCCGCGGCCTCACCATGCTGGACCTGGTCCAGGAGGGCAACCTCGGCCTGATCCGGGCGGTGGAGAAGTTCGACTACGCCCGCGGCTACAAGTTCTCGACCTACGCGACCTGGTGGATCCGCCAGGCGATGAGCCGGGCGCTGGCCGACCAGGCGCGGACGATCCGGGTGCCGGTGCACGTGGTCGAGCTGATCAACCGGGTCATCCGGGTGCAGCGCGCGCTGCTCCAGGAGAGCGGGACCGAGCCGGGCCCGGCCGAGATCGCCGTCGCCCTGGAGCTGACCGAGGCCCGGGTGCGCGAGCTGCTCCGGCTGGCCCAGGAGCCGATCTCGCTGCACACCCCGGTCGGCGAGGAGGACGACGTCGCGCTCGGCGACCTGATCGAGGACGCGGACGCGGCCTCACCGGCCGAGTCCGCCACCTTCCTGCTGCTGCGCCAGCACCTGGAGGCGGTGCTGGCCACGCTGGGGGACCGTGAGCGCCAGGTCGTCCAGCTCCGCTACGGCCTGGACGACGGCCGCCCGCGGACCCTGGAGGAGATCGGCGTGCTGTTCGGCGTGACCAGGGAGCGGATCCGCCAGATCGAGTCCAAGACCCTGGTCAAGCTCCGGGAGCACGCCTTCGCCGAGCAGCTCCGCGGCTACCTCGACTAGGAGCTGGGCACCGGGGCGGCGGGGGTGGCCGGCGGCGAGGCCGGGCCGATCGGGATCGGGGTCGAGGCGATCATCTCGGCCAGCCCGGAGACGCCCGCCGTGCAGGCGTCCCCGGCCGGCTGGTGGCCGCAGACCCGGAAGGTGGCGTTCGGGTCCGCCGCGTTCACCATCGCCGAGTAGTTGTCGTAGCCCCAGTGGATCAGCGCCGTCTCGGTCTCGCCGCCGCTGCTGGTGATGGTCGCCCAGTCGTCCGGCGCGCCCTCGGTGATGGCGGCCCAGGCGGCCTGGCAGCGCTGGCTGTAGCGGAGGTAGATCACCACCTTGCCGATGTTGCCGGTCAGCAGGGTGCGGGCGTCGGCGCCGCAGCCGGTCGCCTTGGGGTCCTTGTGCGAGCAGCCCATCGCCTGGCAGGACGACTCGGTCGGGGCGGTCCGCGCGGTCGGGGTGGCCGTGGTGGTCGAGGACCGGCCGGACCCGGTGACCTGGGCGACGGTGGCCGGTTCGGCGCCGTCGCCGCGGGTGTAGTGGACCCCGGCCAGCACCATCAGGGCGGCCACCGCGGCCGCGCAGCCGACCAGGGCGACCGGCCGCCGCCACCAGCGGACGGACGGCGCCGGCTCCGGCCGGTCCTCGACCACCGGTTCGGCGCCGTCGGGCTCCGCGGGTTCCGCCTCCGGTTCCGGGGCCGGGTCCGCCCCGGCCCCTTCCACCGCCGGCACCTGGACCGCCGGGCCGTCCGGGTCCGGGGACGCCTGCGCCTCCGTGTCCGCCGGAACGCCGTCGGTACCGGCCGCGTCCCGCGCACCCGCCGCGGTCTGCTCCCAGAGCGCCCGCAGCGCGGGGCCGTCGCACTCGACCGCCCCGATCAGGGCGTCGAGCGCCTGCTCGGTGACGACCCGCTTGCCGTTCAGCCAGCGCTCCCAGGAGGCCCGGCTGTAGTGGGTCCGGGAGGCGAGCTCGGAGAGCGAGAACCCGGTGGCGTCCTTGACCGCACGGAGCTCCTCCGTCAGGCGCCGCGCGGGCACGGAGAGGTCGTCCGGCAGTTGCTTCCAGGCGGAGCCCATTCGGTCAGTCCCAACATCGGAGGCGGGCGGCGGAGGCGCCGGAAGGGCCTGAAGGGGCTCCGGCCCGGGCCGTGGGGGCCGCTCCCGTGTCTCCAACCTCATCGGCATGTTGTCCCAAACACCAGGTCCTGGCCCTGAGACGGACGGAAGTGTCTCACAACCCCGGCTGACGCTCGAACAGGTGCCTGGTCGTCATGCAGAGTTCTCTCACCGGTGCGTTTCGCGGTCCGGATGTTTCGTCCGGACACCGCTTTCCAGGCCGGTCCCCGACGTCCCGATCCCCCACCGGACGTGGCAGCCTCGCGGGGGGAGGCTGCCCCGTCCGAGGGACGTACGGCGGGGGAGGGCGCTTCTGTGCGCCCTCCCCCGCCGTGGTCACGGGCCCGCCCGCGCCCGCCTCGGCCGAGCCGGTCTCAGTGGTGGAAGGCCGTCCTGGGCGGCACCCCGTACTCCTTGAGCGGGCGGGGCTGGCTCCGCAGCTCCGGCAGCAGCCGGTCGAGGTCGGCGAGCAGCAGGTCGGCCAGGTCCCGGGAGAAGCCGTTGCGGCAGACCACCCGGAGCACCGAGAGGTCCTCCCGGTCGGCGGGGAAGGTGTACGCCGGTACCTGCCAGCCGCGCTCGCGCAGTCTCCGCGAGACGTCGAACACGTCGAAGGTCACCTCCTCGGAGGTGGTGAAGGCGAAGACCGGCAGTTCGTCGCCCCGGGTCAGCAGCCGGAAGTCGCCGAGCGCCTCGATCTGCCCGGCCAGGTAGACCGCGACCTCCCGGCAGGCTCCCTGGACGGCCGTGAAGCCGCTGCGGCCCAGCCGCAGGAAGGTGTAGTACTGCGCGATCACCTCCGCGCCGGGGCGGGAGAAGTTCAGCGCGAAGGTCGGCATCTCCCCGCCGAGGTAGTTGACCCGGAACACCAGCTCCTCGGGCAGCGAGTCGTGGTCCCGCCAGAGCGCCCAGCCGACCCCGGGGTAGACCAGGCCGTACTTGTGGCCGGAGGTGTTGATCGAGGCGACCCGCGGCAGCCGGAAGTCCCAGACCAGCTCGGGGTCCAGGAAGGGCGCGACCATGGCGCCGGAGGCGCCGTCCACGTGGACCGGGATGTCCAGCCCGGTGCGCTGCTGCAGCGCGTCGAGGGCGGCGCTGAGCTCCGCCACCGGCTCGTAGGAGCCGTCGAAGGTCGAGCCGAGCACGGCCACCACCCCGATGGTGTCCTCGTCGCAGAGCGCCAGCGCCTCCTCCGTGCCGAGGTGGAAGCGCTCGCCGGCCATCGGCACGAGGCGTGCCTCGACCTCCCAGAAGGTGCAGAACTTCTCCCAGCAGACCTGGACGTTGACGCCCATCACCAGGTTCGGGCGGGCGCCGGCCGCGTACCGGTCGGCGTTGCGCTTCATCCAGCGCCGCTTGAGGGCGAGGCCGGCCAGCATGCAGGCCTCGCTGGAGCCGGTGGTGGAGCAGCCGACCGCGGTGCTCGGGTCGGGCGCGTGCCAGAGGTCGGCGAGGATCGCCACGCAGCGCCGCTCCAGCTCGGCGGTCTGCGGGTACTCGTCCTTGTCGATCATGTTCTTGTCGAGGCACTCGGTCATCAGCCGGGTGGCCTGGACCTCCATCGACGTGGTGACGAAGGTCGCCAGGTTCAGCTTGGCGTTCCCGTCCAGCATCAGCTCGTCGTGGATCAGTTGGTACGCCGTGTCGGCTGCCACCGGGCCGTCGGAGAGGCGGTGCAGCGGCGGGGCCAGCTCCATCGCGCTCAGCGGGTCGGCGGAGCCGACGAACGGATTGACGGACAGCCGGCGGTCGTCGCCGGTCCCCTTGTGCAGCGCCATGTGCTCCTGTCGCCCTTCGCTCCGGTGACCGCGTCGCTCCTCACGCTGCCACCGCCCACCGGAAGGCGCATCTCCACGACGCGGCACGCCCGCTCCCGGGCCGCCGGGCGGATCAGGCGGCCGTCTCCGGGTGGATCTGCTCGCGGGCGGCCCGGTACTGCTGACGGACCGCCGAGCCGACCGGCAGGTCCTGCTCGGCGTCCGGCGTGACGGTGACGGCCTCCGGCAGCTCCCAGCGCGGCGGTTCGGGGGTGCCGGCCAGCGCCCAGGCGGCCTGCCGGGCCGCGCCGCGCGCCGCGTGGGCACCCGGCGGCGGCACCACGACCGGGATGCCGAACAGCTGCGGGGCGATCTGCCGCACGGCCGGCAGCCGCCCGGTGGCGCCCAGTAGGAAGACCCGCTTCACCCCGACGCCCTGGGCGCGCAGCACGTCCAGCGCGTCCGCGAGGTTGCAGAGCATGCCCTCGACGGCGGCCCGGGCCAGGTGCTCGGGGGTCATCGACTCGGCCCGGAGCCCGGTCAGGGTGCCGGCCGCGTGGGGCAGCGCGGGCGTCCGCTCGCCGTCCAGGTAGGGCAGCAGCACCAGGCCGTACGCGCCGGGGGAGGAGCGCAGGGCCAGGTCGCTGAGGCCGTCCAGGTCGCAGCCGAGCATCGCCGCCGTGGAGCGGAGCACCTGGGCGGCGTTCAGGGTGGCGACCATCGGCAGGTGGCGGCCGGTGGCGTCGGCGAAGGAGGAGACCAGCCCGGTGGCGTCCACCACGGCCTGCTCGTTCACCGCGAAGATCGTCCCGGAGCTGCCCAGCGAGACCACCGCGTCGCCGGGCCGCAGGCCCAGCCCGAGCGCGGCGGCCATGTTGTCGCCGGTGCCGGCCGAGATCAGCAGGCCCTCGGGGGTGTGCCCGGCGGGTTCGGCGGGGCCGAGCACGTCGGGCAGCCTCAGCTCGTGGCCGAGCGCGAGCTCCACCAGGTCCTGCCGGTACTCACCGGTGATCGGCGACCAGTAGCCGGTGCCGGAGGCGTCGCCCCGGTCGGTGGTGCGCCGCTTGGGGTGGCCGAGCAGTTGCCAGACCAGCCAGTCGTGCGGCAGCAGCACCTCGGCCACCCGGCGGGCGTTGGCCGGTTCGAACTCGGCCAGCCAGCGCAGCTTGGCGATGGTGTACATCGGGCCGGGGACGGCCCCGATCGCCGCCGTCCAGGCCGCCGGGCCGCCGAGCGCGTCCAGCAGCGCGGCGGCGGCGCCGCTGGAGCGCGGGTCGTTCCAGAGGATCGCGGGGCGGACCAGGACGCCGCCGGCGTCCAGGCCGATCATGCCGTGCTGCTGCGCGCTGACGCCGATCGCCCGGACGCCCTCCAGCAGACCACCGGCGGCGGCGTCCCCCAGCGAGTGCAGCCAGACCTGCGGGTCGGCCTCACCGGCCCGCAGGTCGGCCGCCTGCGGCACGGGGTGCGGCGCCTTGCCGGACCGCAGCACCGCGCCGGTCTCGCTGTCGCACGCGACGATCCGGGTGCGACCGGTCGAGCTGTCTATCCCCGCGACGATGGCCATGTCGAGATCATGCCTCAGCGCACGTCCGGACGCTGCCAGGCCCGGTAAGTGTTGCTCGTTCGGTACCGCTCCGGAGCCGCGCCGGCCTCCCCGCCGTCACCGCCCGGTCACGGGCGGAAGGTACCCCAGCTGTCGTCCTCGACCCGGGTGCGGTTGAAGTACGACACCCGGTCGGTGACGGCGTTCGGCAGCTTGTCGCCGACCTTGTCGGCGACGGCGCCCGCCGCCTTCCCGGCCACCGCGCCGGCCTGCTGCTTGGCCTTGTCGGCCGCGCTCTGCACCTTGGGGTTCCGGGCCACCTGCCGGGTGGCCTTGGCGATCTGTTCGTACCGCTGGCGCCCGGCCCGCGAGCCCAGGATGTAGCCCGCCGCGAGTCCCACGGTCAACGACAGCTTCCACATGATCGGATTCCACCCTCTCCTGGCGGCCATTGCCGCAATGCTCTACCCGTTCAGCGGGGCGGCGAACCGTCCGCGCTCCCCAGCATCCCCGGGTGCCGCGCCGGGCGCGCGCGGGGCACGCCGGGCAGGGGGTCCGCCGGGGCGGCCGGGGAAAGCGATTGGCGGACCACCCCCCCGAGTGCGCTAATGTATGTCCCGCAGCGAGCGCCGAGGAGCCCGGGGAACCGGGGGCCGAAGCGGAAGCTCGATCCCCCATAGCTCAATTGGCAGAGCAGCCGACTGTTAATCGGCAGGTTATTGGTTCGAGTCCAATTGGGGGAGCTCAGGTGGCGGGCCTTCGGGTCGGCCGTCCTGGCCGTGGTGCGACTGTGGTCCACCGCGATCCCGCATAGCTCAATTGGCAGAGCAGCCGGCTGTTAACCGGCAGGTTTTTGGTTCGAGTCCAAATGCGGGAGCTTCACCGGGCCCGCCCGGTGAGTGCTCAGAGCGAAGGCCCCCCGGTCACCGGGGGGCCTTCGTGTTTCCCCGACTCGACCTGACCCGACCCGACTCGACCTGACCCGACCGGGCCGGCCCGACCGGCCCGGGGCAGTCGGGGTCAGGCGGTGGCCTGCCGGTACAGCTCGGCGACCCGCTCGTCGAAGGTGACGCTGTACGAGGTGCCGGGCGTCTCGCCGCCCTCCTGGTAGCCGCCGATCACGCCGACCACCGCACCGGTCGTGGTGACCCAGGGGCTCCCGCTGGTGCCGTCGGTGTAGCCGCCGCAGTCGAAGCGCTCCTGGGTCGGACTCTGTGAGCGGGTATGTGCCGAACAGGTGATCGGTTCATCGCTTCCATTGGGATACCCGGTCACCGAGACGGCGAGGCCGAAGCCCTGGCCGGTGCCGAGCGGGTTGCCGCCGACCGCGTCCTCGACGTCCCGCCCGCCCGCCGCCCGCAGGGTGACGAAGGCCACGTCGTACTCGGGGTCGTCGTCGGAGGCCCAACGCGGATCCACGGTGATCGACTCGACCGGCCAACTCCCGTACGGCGAGTACCCGTTGCGATAGCCGGGGGTGAACACCAGGCCGTCCAGCAGGCCGATCCGGCGGCTCTGCACGCAGTGCGCGGCGGTCACCAGCAGATTGCGCCCGGGGCTCTGCACCACGCTCGCCGTACAGGCCCGCGGGCCCTGCGGGGTCCGCACCGAGAGGGTGCCGATCCGGTCGCCCACCGGGCTCCGCGGCGCCACCTCGGCGGTCGGCGCCCGGTCGCTCCCGCCGCAGGCGGCGCCGGCCAGCAGCAGGGCCGCCAGGGCGGCCGCCTGGGCCGTGCGCGCGGGCCGTACCGGGCGGGAGTCCATCGGGGCTCCGTCTCGTCCTCGGGGCGGGCCCTGCCGGTCCTGCGGTCCGCCGTTCGTGAGGAAGATCTACCAGGCCGGGCGCGGCGACGCCAGCCCGGCCCGGTCAGCCCGTGGCCCGGTCGTAGAGGGCCCGCACGCGGTCGCCGAAGTAGCAGCTGTACGAGGTGTCGGGGCTGTTGCCGCCCTCCTGGTAGCCGCCGATCACGCCGACCACGGTCCCGGTCCGGGTGTCCGGGTCGAAATCCGTCACCCAGGGGCTGCCGCTGGTGCCGCCGGTCCAGTCCGGGCAGTCGATCCGCAGCTGGGAGGGGCTCTGTTCGGAGGTGGTGTTGCTACAGGTGATCGGGACGTCGCTGGTGCCGGGGTAGCCGGTCACCTTCACCGGCAGCCGGTGGCCGCGGTCGACGCCCAGCCGGTTGGCGCCGAGCACCTGCTGCACCTGCCGGCCGCCCTGCGGCTGGACCACGGCGAAGGCGACGTCCACGTCCGGGTCGGCGCCGTCCTTCCAGGCCTGGTCGACGGTGACGGCCAGCAGGGGCCAGACGCCGCTCGGGGTCTCGCCGTCCCGGTAGCCGGGGACGAAGACCAGGTCGCCGCGCTGACCGAGCTTCGGGTCCCAGACGCAGTGCGCGGCGGTGACGATCAGGTTCAGCCCGGCGCTGTCGACCACGCTGGCGGTGCAGAAGTGGTCGCCGTCCGCGTTGCGCGTGAAGACGGCGCCGACCAGGCCGTTGAGCACGGTGGGCTTGGCGGTGCGGGTGACGCCGGTGTGCCGGGCGAGCGCGCCGCGCAGCCGCTCGCTGCTCCAGCCGTGGCTGTCCGCGGGGGCCGTGGCCGGGTGGGAGCTCACCGTCGGGGTGGCGCCGCCGGGGCCCGCCGCCGTGGTGCAGCCCGCCGCCGCCAGGACCGCCAGCGCGGCGCCGGCCGCCGCCAGCTCACGTACCGTCATCCGCCCAGGCTCCCGGGGCCGCCACGGGCCCGCCAGCGGGGCTGCTCCGGCCGGGGAGGCGTGAGTGTCCGGGCGCACCCATGTGCGCCCCCGGCGCGCACCACGGGTGATCGACCGGCTATGCTGCCCGGGACGGCCTTCCGGGGCCGTCTGCTGCTGCCGTGACCGGGTCACCGGCGCGCGCGGCGAACCGGGGCGGTAGCTCAGCCGGTTAGAGCAGGGGACTCATAATCCCTTGGTCGTGGGTTCGAGTCCCACCCGCCCCACCTTTCGCCCGGACGACCGGGCTTGACCAGGTGTGGTCATCTGCACGAACTCTAGTGACCGGCGACGGCGGCGACTGTACCGACAGGCCGGGAATCACCCGAATAGGGCCGCTTCGAAGCCACGTTGACGCCCCCGGCGGCCCACGGGCCACCGGGGGCGTTCCGCTGTCGGGCGTGGCGGCCCGCTCCGCCGTCAGCCGAGCCGGGCCGGCTCCACGACCAGGTCGCCGTCGCCGTCCTTGCGGAGCACGGAGACGGCCAGCTCCGGGTGCTTGCCCCCGGCGGTCAGGACCCGGAGGTCGGCGAGCAGCTGGGAGGAGTCGTCGACGAAGAACCTCAGCGGCTCCGGGGAGGTGGCCGCGAAGTCCAGCACGTCCTGGGCGCTGCGGCGGTGCAGCGCCCACTCCCAGGCACGCCAGGAGCGGCCCTGGTCACGGTTGAGCACGCCGAGCCAGAGGTTGTCCTCGGCCGATCCCCAGTCCTCCACCGTCTCGCCCCAGGCGCGGCTCCCGGCGAGGGAGACCGCCACCCGGCCGTCCCCGGCGCCGCTCGCCTCGATCACGGCGACCCGCTCGGCGACGCCGGGGCGGGCCGCCTCGCCGCGCAGCAGGTCCCGGCCGGCGCTGCCCGCCCAGCCGGTCCGCCCGCCGTCCGGCTGGGCGTTGCTGACGACGGTGAAGGTCAGGCAGCCCGCCACGGCCACCACGGCCGCGCCCGAGCGGAGCCGGGCGGCGCCCGTTCCGCCCGTCGTACCGGGGTGCTGCCCGGCCAGCGCCCGGCGGCCGAGCATCGGCAGCAGCGCGGCGGCGAAGCAGATCAGCCCGACCACCAGCAGCTGGTGGAGCATCTTCTCGTAGAAGTAGGACGTCACGCCGACGGTGGCCAGCTGGTACTCCATCACGCCGAAGCAGAGCAGCGAGACCGCGGTGAGCGAGAGCAGGGCCACCCGGCGCGGCCGGTTGGCGCGCGCGCCGCGCGTCAGCAGGGCGGCGAACGCGGCCACCACGAGCGGCAGCAGGAGGTGCCGGCTGACCGGGCCGATGCCGCCGGGCAGCGTCAGGACGTCCGCGGAGCCGGCCGACTGGTGGTTGACGTACGGCGGGAACAGCGCGAGCGCGCCGCCGAGCAGGGCGACCGGCAGCACGGTCGCCCAGTGCCGGAGCCAGCCGCGCCGGTTCACCACGGCCCAGGCGAGCACCGTGGCGGCGGCCGCCGGGAGCAGCAGGTAGTGGCCGAAGGAGACGCCGACCGTCAGCGCGGCCAGCACGGCGGCCTGCTCGCGGGTGCGGTCGAGCGGGCGGATCGCCAGGCCGACCAGGAGCGCGAGCAGACCGAGGGCGAAGAGCTCGCTCAGGAAGCCGCGGCTGTGCAGACGGGGCAGTTCGGCGACGATCAGGTAGGCGGTGGCCGGGACGGCGAGCGCCAGCCCCCGCCAGCCGCGCAGCGCGGGCCCGGCGGCGCGGCGCACCGCCCACAGGACGGCTGCCGCCAGCGCGGCCGTGACCAGGGTGAAGAGTGTGACGAACAGCGACGCCTGGGCGAGCGGCGCCCCCCGGTCGGTGCCCCCGTGCAGGAAGCTGGTCACCACCGCCAGCGTCAGGTGGCTGCCCTGCGGGTAGGTGCCGAGGCCCAGCGTCACGGTGTCGAACGCCGCGTCCCGCTGCAGGGAGGCGAGACCGCCCAGGCGCAGGATGGTGTCGTAGAGGGCCGCGTGGCGGCCGAGGTCCTCGGCCTCCAGGACGGTACCGAGGCGGCCGACGGCGTCCCGCCGCAGCAGTGGGTAGAAGAGGAACACGGCGGCCGCCGTGGCGCCGAGGAGCACCGGGCGGTCGCGGACCGGGACGACGCGGCGCAGCCGGGCGCGCAGCGGCTGCGGGCCGGTGGGCGCTTCCGGAGGGCGGACCAGCCGGAGCGCGGCCAGCGGGAGGGCGGTGGCCTCCGCCAGCGCGACCGGGTGGAGGCCCCAGGGCCAGTAGCCGGTCAGCAGGCCGAGCGCGCAGGCCCAGCCGATCAGCAGGCCACCGGAGATCATCAGCCGGTCGAAGGCGGTGGCCCGGGAGCGGATCAGCGACGCGGCGGCGAACCAGACGAGTGCGAAGGTCACCAGGTCGGCCGAGGCCAGGTGGAGGACCGGCGGGAGCCCGAGGAGGGCGGCGGCGAACCAGAGCTGCCGGGAGTCCGGGCGGCGGCGGTCCCGCGGAACGCGGAACCGTCCACCCCCGGCGGAACCCTGTCCCGTCGTCACCGGATCCTCCACAGATCTGACGGGCGTCGCGATCGACATCTATCCCCCATGGACATGATGAAAAGTTGAGAATATTGAGCAGTAAGTATGAATATCCGTGCCAGCACTAGTGTGAGCCATGGTGCGTGTGCTCAGCGCACCGGGGAGGCCCGGGCGGGCGACCCCCGCGCCCCGGCGGGACCGCTGTCCCGTCCGGCCCGCGGCCGCAGGGGCGTCGCCGTCGGCTCCGTATCCTGGCCCGATGCTCGAACCCGCACTGCTGCCGACGCCGCTGACGGACTGCACCGACGAGGCACTGGCGCGGGCCGGGGTGGAGCTCCGGCTCAAGCGCGACGACCTGCTGCACCCCACGGTGCCGGGCAACAAGTGGCGCAAGCTCGCACCCAACCTGGCGGCCGCCGTGGAGCAGGGGCACACCCGGCTGCTGACCTTCGGCGGCGCCTACTCGACCCATCTGCGGGCGGTCGCGGTGGCGGCCGGCGCGCTCGGGCTGGAGAGCGTCGGGCTGGTGCGGGGCGAGGAACTGGCCGGCGCCCCGCGCAACTGGTCGCTGCGGGCGGCCGAGGCGGCGGGCATGCGGCTGGAGTTCCTGCCGCGGTCGGCCTACCGGGAGACGGCAGGCCGATGGGCGGCCGACACCGGGGTCGAGGCCGCTCTGCGGCGGCGCTGGGGCCCGTGCCTGGTCCTGCCGGAGGGCGGCTCCAACGCCTTGGCGGCGATCGGCGCGGCGGCCGTCCCGGCGGAGCTGCCCGACCTCGGCGCACGGGACGTGGTCTGCTGCCCGGTCGGCACCGGCGGCACCCTGGCCGGTATCGCGGCCGGACTGCCGCCCGGCGCGCGGGCGCTCGGCGTGGCGGTGCTGCGCGGCGGCGCCGGCTACCTGGAGGGCGAGGTCGCCCGGCTGCACCGGGCCGCGTACGGCCGCGAGTTCGACAACTGGCGGATCGACCACGGCCACCACGGCGGCGGCTACGGCAAGGTGCCGGCCGCGCTCGCCGCCTTCGCCGAGGACTTCGAGCGGCGCCACGGGATCGCGCTGGAGCACCGCTACGTCGCCAAGCTGCTCGCCGCCCTGACGGAGCTGGCCGCCGCCGGTGCCTTCCCGGCCGGCACCCGGCTGACCGCGGTGGTCACCGGCCTGCCCGACCCGCAGCAGGGCCGGCCCTCGCCGACCTGACGGGCCCGGGACGCCCGCTGGTGCGACCACGCGTCCCCGGCCTTCCGGCGGGAGGTGTCGCCATCGCACGGATGTCCTCCGCCCGCGCCGCACGGACCCCGACGCCGCCGCTCCCTAGCCGAAGGTCAGGTTGGCGCAGGGGTCGGTGTCGGCCCCGCGGGCGTTCTCGGCGATGCCGGTGGGGACGCCGGTCGGGGTGCCGGTGGCGGCGGCGCCCGGTGCGGCCGTCCGGTCGGCCGCCGGCCCGGCCGGGGCGCCGGGGGCACCCGCGACACCGGGGGTGCCCGGGACGGGCCCGGTGGCCGCGGTGGGGTGGTAGTCGCGGCCGAGCGTGATGACGATGCCCCCGGCGCCCGGCTCCTCGACGGACCGGGCCTGCGGGAAGACCAGCGCCAGCTGGTCGGCGGCGGTCTTGAAGGCCGGGTCGTACGCGATCTCGGTGCGCAGCCGGCTGCCGCCGGCGGCGTCCAGGGTGATGTTCTGGAAGCCCTTGGCGCGGACCGCCTCGGCGCCCTTCCCGGCCAGCCCCGGGGTGCCGACCCCGTTGACCACGGTGATCGGTACGGCCGACTGCTCGGGCGAGAGCGCGGTGGGCGAGGCGTCCGGGGCGGCGGAGGGGGAGGGCGGGGCGGCGGCCGGGTCGGCCGCCTGGCCGGTGCTCTGCCCGTCCAGGGTGCGGTCCTCGCGCAGCAGCTTCCAGAGGGTGTCCACGTCGGGGTGGACCAGCGCGACCCGTTCGCCGGAGAAGCGCCAGGGGGTGGTGACGAAGGTGATGTCGGAGAGCTTGATGCCCTGCAGCGACTGGGCGAAGTCCACCAGCTTCATCGCGGTGCCCAGGCCCTCGTCCACGGTGAGCGAGCGGGTGGCGGCGTCGGCCAGCGGGAGCAGGGTCGGCAGCGAGAAGCCGAGCCCCTGGATCTTGCTGATCATCGCGGAGAGGAAGGCCTGCTGGCGCTTCATCCGCCCGATGTCGGAGTTGTCGCCGAAGCCGTACCGCGCCCGCAGGTAGTCGACCGCGGGCTGCCCGGAGAGCTTCTGCAGGCCCTTCCTGAGCTTGATGTTGTGCGAGTTCACGTCGTTCGGGACGCAGACGTCCACGCCGTTGATCGCCTCGGTCATCGCGGCGACGCCCTTGAAGTCGACCACGATGGTGTGGTCCACCCGCAGGCCGGTGAGCGCCTCGACGGTGTTCTGCGTGCAGGCGGGGTTCCCCTGGGGGAACTCGCCTATGGTGAACGCCGAGTTGAACATCTGGTTCGTCCGGGGCTCGGTCCACCGGCCGCTGGGCAGCTTGCAGGCCGGGATGGTCACCAGCGCGTCGCGGGGGATCGAGACGCCGACGGCGTGCTTGTGGTCCGCGTAGACGTGCAGCAGGATCGCGGTGTCCGAGTGGCCGACGCCCTCCTCGCCGCCGCCGAGGTCGGCGTTGCCGTCGGTGCGGGTGTCCGAGCCGAGCACCAGGACGTTGACCGGGACGGACGCGCCCGGGGTGACCGGGACGGGGGCCGGCGGTCGCTCGGTCGCGACCCCGCCCGCGTCGAAGGTGGTGATGTTGCTGTCCAGCCGGTGGTAGAACCACGCCCCGGCCCCCGCCACCGACAGCACGAGAACGGCGGCGAGGCCCACGGCGGTCTTCACGATGCGCCGCCGGCGCGAGCTGCTGCTCATCCCCCGGGCCCCCCGTCTCCTGATGTCGTCCCCGCACGCACCGGCCCATGGGCAGGCCCGTGCGAATCTCGAACGTTAGACGTTTCGGGGGAGGGTTCGGTTACAGCCGACGGGCGGCCAATTCGGCCGGATCGGCCCCGGGGCCTGTGATGCTTCTCACCCGGCCGCTTCTCACGCGCCGGGGCCGGAGGCTCCCGCCAGCATCCGGCGGAGCAGGTCGCGCAGCGCCGTCCGCTCGTCCGGGCCGAGCGCGGCCAGCGGTTCGCGGGCGAAGTTCAGTGACTCGCGCAGCTCCTCGGACGCGGCGGAGCCGGTCTCGGTGGCGGCGACGAGCTTGACCCGGCGGTCCTGCCGGTCGGCCTCCCTGGTCACGAAGCCGCGCGACTCCAGGCGGTCGACGATGCCGGTGATGTTGGAGGGCTCGCAGCTGAGCGTCTGGGCGATGTGGCGCATCGGCATCGGTCCGCGCCGCAGCAGGGCGAGGACCTTGGCCTGGGCGCCGGTGAGCGAGCGGGCGGCGGCGGCCTCCTCGTACTCGCGGTGGAAGAGCGCGACCAGATTGGCCATCAGGTCGACGACCTCACGGGTGATCTCGTCGGGCTGCGGCGTGGCGGCCCCGGTCGGCTGGGTGTCCATGGGTGACAGTCTACCTGAACAGTTGACAACCTGAACCTTTCATGTCCATCGTTACTTCAGTCGCTCAACCTTTCAGGTCGCGCGGCATCACCGGGGGACCACCCAGACACCTCAAGGAGCACCACCGATGGCAACGCAGGAAGCGCCCGCCACCGCCCGCGAATGGCACCTCGCCGCCCGCCCGCAGGGCTGGCCGGTCCCGACGGACTTCGCCCTGGTCGAGGCACCGGTCCGGACCCCGGGCCCCGGCGAGATCCTGGTGCGCAACGCCTACCTCTCGGTCGACCCCTACATGCGCGGCCGGATGAACGACGTGAAGTCCTACGCCCCGCCGTTCCGGCTCGGCGCGCCGATGGACGGCGGCGCGGTCGGCTACGTGGTCGCCTCCGCGGCCGAGGGCTTCGCCCCGGGCGACGCCGTGCTGCACGGCCTGGGCTGGCGCGAGTACGCCACCCTGCCCGCCGAGCAGGCGGTGAAGGTCGACCCGGCCGCCGCACCGCTCTCCGCCTACCTCGGCGTCCTCGGCATGACCGGTCTGACCGCCTACGCGGGCCTGCTCGCGGTCGGCGGCCTCAAGGAGGGCGACCGGGTCTTCGTCTCCGGCGCGGCCGGCGCGGTGGGCTCGATCGTCGGCCAGATCGCCCGGCTCAAGGGCGCCTCGCTGGTGGTCGGCTCGGCCGGCTCGGCGGAGAAGGTCGCCCGGCTGGTCGAGGACTTCGGCTTCGACGCCGCGTTCAACTACAAGGACGGCCCGGTCCACGAGCAGCTCGCCAAGGCCGCCCCGGAGGGCATCGACCTCTACTTCGACAACGTCGGCGGCGACCACCTGGAGGCCGCGATCGGCGCGCTCGGCGTGCACGGCCGCGCGGTGCTCTGCGGCGCGATCGCCCAGTACAACGACACCACCGCCCCGGCGGGCCCGCGCAACCTGGCGCAGGCGATCGGCAAGCGGCTGCGCCTGGAGGGCATGCTGGTGCGCGACCACGCGGCCCTCCAGCCGCAGTTCGTCGCCGAGGTCGGCGGCTGGCTGCGGGAGGGGAAGCTGCGCGAGGAGCAGACCGTGGTGGACGGCTTCGAGAACGCCGCGGAGGCCTTCCTGGACCTGCTGCGCGGCGCCAACACCGGCAAGATGGTGGTCCGCCTGGACGGCTGACGCCGGATCGGCCCGTCGACCGCCCCGCCGCCCTCCCCGGGCGCGGGGCGGTTTGCGTACCGGGCGCAGGGAAGCGGGCCGCACTACCGCATTCCGGCCCGATCCGAAAGTGCGTCAGTCATGGTGCGGGACGGCGCGGTACGGTGGTCCCGCCCGACGATGGGGCCGTTCGGGGGAGAGATCCCACCGAGGGGTGGACCTCCTTGGGGATTCGATTAGCATTGAGCGAAAGCCTGTCCGTTTTGCTCAATTTAGTGGCTTAATGTCGGCTAACGTGGGTAACTGTGGATCAACTACAGGCGCGAACGCGAGGCAGCTGGGGAAGGCGACCCTCGTCCACAGCCTGGAGGTCCCGGTGACGACACGTGGAGTCCTGTACGTCCACTCCGCGCCCCGCGCGCTGTGCCCGCACGTCGAGTGGGCCGTCGCGGGGGTGCTCGGTGTGCGGGTGAGTCTGGACTGGATCCGCCAGCCGGCCGCGCCCGGGCACTGGCGGGCCGAGCTCTCCTGGCAGGGAGAGACCGGTACGGCCTCGAAGCTCGCCTCCGCGCTGCGCGGCTGGCAGTTGATGCGGTACGAAGTCACCAGTGAGCCCTGCGCCACGGCGGAGGGCGAGCGGTACAGCAGCACACCCGCGCTCGGCATCTTCCACGCCGTCACGGGCATCCACGGCGACATCCTGATCCCCGAGGACCGGCTCCGCGCCGTCCTGCTGCGGGCCCGCAGCGAGGGGGCCGACCTGGAGGCGGAGATCGCCCGGCTGCTCGGCAAGCCCTGGGACGACGAACTGGAGCCCTTCCGCTACGCCGGCGAGGGCGCCCCGGTGCGCTGGCTGCACCAGGTGGTCTGAGCCAGGTGGTCCGGGCCGGAGCCGTCCGGCCCGGACCGTGACGAAGGGGCCGGCGCTCGTCACGAGCGCCGGCCCCTTCGTCACGGGCGTCGGAGCGGGCCTCAGACGCTGCGGAAGGCCAGCACCACGTTGTGGCCGCCGAAGCCGAACGAGTTGTTCAGCGCGGCGATCCGGCCCTCGGGCAGCTTGCGCGGCTCGTCCCGGACGATGTCCGCGTCCACGTCGTCGTCCAGCTCGCCGACGTTGATGGTCGGCGGGGCGATCCGGTTGTACAGGGCCAGCACGGTGGCGACGGTCTCGATGCCGCCGGCGCCGCCCAGCAGGTGGCCGGTCATCGACTTGGTCGCCGAGACGGCGATGTGGTCGAGGTGCTCGCCGAGCTCCTTGCGCAGCGCCTTCAGCTCGGCCGTGTCGCCCTGCGGGGTCGAGGTGGCGTGCGCGTTGACGTGCACGATCTCGGCCTTGTCGAGCGGGTTGCGCTCGAACAGGTCGGCCAGCGCACGGGCCACACCGGCACCGGTGGGCTCGGGCTGGGCGATGTGGTGGGCGTCCGAGGAGAGGCCCTGACCCACCGCCTCGCAGTAGATCCGGGCGCCGCGGGCCTCGGCGTGCTCGACCGACTCCAGCACGACCACGCCCGCGCCCTCGCCGAGCACGAAGCCGTCGCGGCCCTTGTCGTACGGGCGGGAGGCGCCCTCGGGGTCGTCGTTGTTCTTGGACATCGCCATCATGTTGGCGAACGCGGCGATCGGCAGCGGGTGGATCGCGGCCTCGGTACCACCGGCCACCACGACGTCGGCGCGGCCGCTGCGGATCATCTCGATCGCGTAGCCGATCGCCTCGGCGCCGGAGGCGCAGGCGGAGACGGGGGTGTGCACACCGGCCCGGGCGCCGACCTCCAGGCCGACGTTGGCCGCCGGGGAGTTCGGCATCAGCATCGGCACGGTGTGCGGGGAGACCTTGCGGGCGCCCTTGTCCTTCAGCACGTCGTACTGGTCGAGCAGGGTGGTGACACCGCCGATGCCCGAGGCGATCACGGCGCCCAGGCGCTCCGGCGCGAGCTTGGAGGAATCGTCGGTGGCCGGCGTCTCGTAGCCGGCGTCGGCCCACGCCTCGCGGGCCGCGATCAGCGCGAACTGCGCCGAGCGGTCCAGCCGGCGGGCCAGCGGACGGGGGAGGATCTCGCCCGGTTCGACCGCGGTGCGCGCGGCGATCCGGACGGGCAGCTCGGTGGCCCACTCCTCGGTCAGGGCAGCCACTCCGGAGCGCCCGGCGACCAGGTTCTCCCAGGTGGTGGCGGCGTCGCCGCCCAGCGGCGTGAAGGCGCCGATACCCGTGACGACCACGGTACGGTTTTCAGCGGTCACTGGATCTTCTTCTCTCACGTTTGTGCGGGGGGCGGCGGCGAGCCGTGGATGGCCCGGCCGGGCGCCCGGTGGGGCGTCCCGGCCGGCGTGTCGGCCGCCTGCTGGAGGCGGCCGACGTCAGGCGTCGAACGAGTCGAACGCTCAGGCGTTGGCGAGGATGTAGTCCACCGCGTCGCCGACGGTCTTCAGGTTCTTGACCTCGTCGTCCGGGATCTTCACGTCGAAGCGCTCCTCGGCGGCCACGACGACCTCGACCATGGAGAGCGAGTCGACGTCCAGGTCATCGGTGAAGGACTTGTCGACCTCGACGTCCTCGGTCGGGATGCCGGCGATCTCGTTGACGATCTCAGCGAGACCTTCCAGGACCTCGTCCTTGGTAGCCATACTGGCTGCTCCTCTTCGGTGTTGAATGCGCCGCCCGGCGGACGGACGCAGGCTTGTGGATGGGTTGGGGCGAAAGTTGCCTAGGGGAGCGTAACGACTGCTGCCGCGTAGACCAGACCCGCCCCGAACCCGATGATCAGCGCGAGGTCCCCGCTGCGGGCCTCACCGCTTTCCAGCATGCGTTCCATCGCCAGCGGGATGGAGGCCGCGGAGGTGTTGCCGGTCTCGGTGATGTCACGTGCGACGGGCACCGATTCGGGCAGCTTCAGCGCCTTGATCATGGCATCGGTGATGCGCATGTTGGCCTGGTGGGGGATGAACGCGCCCAGCTGGTCGGCGGTGATCCCGGCGGCGTCGAGCGCCTGCTGGGCCACCTTGGCCATCTCCCAGACCGCCCAGCGGAAGACCGACTGGCCCTCCATGCGCAGGGCCGGCCACTTGATCTCCTCGCCGGCGCCGTTGACGGCGTCCTCCTTGGCGAAGGCGGTGTCCCAGGCCTGGGTCTGCGAGATGACGTCCTTCTGGGAGCCGTCCGAGCCCCAGATGACCTTGCCGATTCCGGGCGTGTCGGACGGGCCGACGATCGCGGCACCGGCGCCGTCACCGAAGATGAAGGCGGTCGAGCGGTCCGACTGGTCGGTCAGGTCGCTGAGCCGCTCCACGCCGATCACCAGCACGTACCCGGCGCTGCCGCCGCGGATCATGCCGTCGGCCAGGCCCAGGCCGTAGCCGAAGCCGGCGCAGGCGGCCGAGATGTCGAAGGCCGGGGCGGTGCCGCAGCCCAGCCGCTCGGCGATCTCGGTGGCGATCGCGGGGGTCTGCTTGAGGTGCGAGACGGTGGCGACGATCACGCCGCCGATCTGCTCGGGGCTGATCCCGGCCTGCGCGATGGCCTTGCCGGCGGCCTGCACCGACATCTCGGCGACGGTCTCCTCCGGGCCGGCCCAGCGCCGCTCGGCGATCCCGCTGCGGGTGCGGATCCACTCGTCCGAGGAGTCGATCCAGTTCAGGACCTCGGAGTTGGGGATCACCCGGACCGGGCGGTAGCCGCCGACGCCGTGGATGCGCGAGTGGCGGGCACCGGTGACGGGCTTGATCTGGGGCTGGCTCATGCCTTGTTCTCCTGATCCTGACCGCCGTGCTCCGCGACGAGGTCACGGGCCTTGTCCAGATCGGCGGGGGTCTTGAGGGCAAGCGTCGCCACACCCTTGAGGTTGCGCTTGACCAGTCCGGTGAGGGTACCCGCAGGCGCGAGCTCGATGACCGCGGTCGCGCCCAGCCGCTGCAGGGTCTCCATGCAGAGGTCCCAGCGGACCGGGTTGGAGACCTGCGAGACCAGCCGGTCCAGCACCTCGGTGCCGTCCGTCACGACCTCGCCGTCCCGGTTGGACACGTAGGTGACCTCCGGGTTCGCGACCGTCAGGGTCGGGGCGAGCTTCGCCAGCCGCTCGACACCGGGCGCCATGTGCTCGGTGTGGAACGCGCCGGCGACCTTGAGCCCGATCAGCCGGGAGACCGGCGGCGGGTCGGCCTTCAGGGCCTCCAGCTGGGCCAGCGTGCCGGCCGCGACGATCTGGCCCCCGCCGTTGTTGTTGGCCGGGGTCAGGCCGTGCTCCGCCAGCTTGGCGGCGACGACCTCGGGGTCGCCGCCGAGCACGGCGAGCATGCCGGTCTCGGTGGCGGCGGCGGCCTCGGCCATCGCCAGGCTGCGTTCGCGGACGAAGGTCAGCGCGTCGTGGGCGGACAGCACCCCGGCGCCGGCGGCGGCGGTGATCTCACCGACGCTGTGACCGGCCACGGCACCGACCAGCGCACGGGCGCGGTCCTCGTCCGGGAACAGCGCGCGGGCGGTCACCAGACCGGCCGCGACCAGCAGCGGCTGGGCGACGGCGGTGTCCTTGATCTCCTCGGCGGACGCCTCTGTGCCGGCGTGCACCAGGTCGAGCCCGGCGACCTCCGACCAGCCGCGCAGGCGGTCGGCGACGCCGTCGAGCTCCAGCCAGGGGCTGAGGAAACCGGGGGACTGGGCACCCTGTCCAGGGGCGACGATTACGAGCACGGTTCAACCCTCTCTCGCCAGGCGCCCGGGGGCGGGTAGGCGACGGTAACGAAGAAAAGCATCCGGGATTGTCAGTTCCCTACATCGGGGTCAACTCTGCTCCCCGGCCGCGGCGAGTCGGCCCAGCGCCAGTGCGATACGCAGCGTGAAGGCCGAACGTACGTCGGAGGGAGCGTAGCCCGTGACGTCTGTCACACGTCGGAGCCGGTAGCGCACCGTGT
Organism: Kitasatospora sp. NPDC001603; assembly: GCF_040298365.1. NCBI lineage: Bacteria > Bacillati > Actinomycetota > Actinomycetes > Kitasatosporales > Streptomycetaceae > Kitasatospora > Kitasatospora sp. NPDC001603. The sequence goes on along the minus strand of NZ_JBEPAA010000011.1, from coordinate 106,172 downwards.
TGGGGTGAACGAAGAGCATCCGGGCGGCTCCCTCCAGGGAGGAGGCCTGCTCCAGGTAGACACTCAAGGTCTCCAGCAGTGCCGAACCGGCCTCGTCGAGCGGTGTGTAGATCTCCTCCACCAGCTGACGGCGCGCCGCCTGGTCGCCGGCGAGCGCCCGTTCGGGCAGCAGGTCGTCGGCCAGGGCCGGGCGCGGGGCGTCGGGCCAGGCGGCGCAGGCCCGCAGGCCCGCCGCGGCGGCGTGCGCCGAGCGGGTCGCCGACAGGAGGTCGGGCACGGTCGGACCGACCACCACCGGCCCCGGCGCGAACTGGCCGATCAGCGCCCGGGCCGCGTGCACCGGCTCCTTCTCGCCACCGACCACCACCACCAGGCGCTTGCCCAGCACCCCGGTCAGGACGTGCAGCTTGGCGTAGCGGGCGGCCCGGCGGATCGCCTCGACCACCAGCTCGCTGTCGCCGTCCGGCGCGCTGCCCATGACCACCCGGACCTGGCTCGGCTGGCCCCAGCCGAGCGCGGCGGCCCGCGACAGCACGCCCTCGTCCGCGTCGCCGGACAGCAGCGAGTTGACGACCAGCGCCTCCAGCCGGGCGTCCCAGGCCCCGCGCGCCTCGGCGGCCTGGGCGTACACCTGGGCGGTCGCGAAGGCGATCTCCCGGGCGTAGACCAGGACGGACTCGCGCATGTCCGCCTCGTCGCCGGGCGAGGCCACCTCCTCGATGGCCTCCTCCATCACCTCGATGGTGGTGCGGATCAGCTCGACGGTCTGGCGCAGCGTGATCGCCCGGGTCAGCTCGCGCGGCGCGGTGCCGAAGACGTCGGTGGAGATCGCCTGCGGGGCGTCGGGGTGGCGGTACCACTCGGTGAAGGCGGCGATGCCCGCCTGGGCGACCAGGCCGATCCAGGAGCGGTGCTCCGGCGGCATCCGCCGGTACCAGCCGAGCTGGTCGTCCATCCGCGCGATCGCGGCGGTGGCCAGCTTGCCCGAGGACTTCTCCAGCCGCTTCAGCGTCGCGACCCGCCGTTCGGCCCGGTCGGCCGCGAGTCTGCGCTCCTGCGCGGTCAGGCGTGGCGCCGCCCGCCCGGGCCGGTCCCGCCCGGAGCCGGGCGTCGGGCTCTTCCCGTTCTTGTCGGGCTTGGCGGTCGGATCGTTCTTGGAGTTCGCGGAGGCGGCTGGCACAAGGACAAGACTGCCTCACCGGAGTGACTGCTCGTGCACAGCCCCCGGCGGAGCGGCACGACGGCGGGCGTCGCGCGCCGCGGGCGCGCCGGCCCCGCCCCGGCCACCGGGCCCGCCGGGGAGCGCCGCCGCCGGGGCCGCGGTGCCCGCGGACCGGCCGCGGACCACGCTACGGTGAAGCCCGTGACCGACGCCCCCGCCCGCCCCCGCGCCGACCTGCGCCGCACCGCCGAGCGCTACCGCTCCACCCCGGCCGAGGGCATCGAGACCAGACACGCGTTCTCCTTCTCGGGCCACTACGACCCGAAGAACACGCACTTCGGCGCGCTGCTCGCCTGCAACGAGGAACTGATCGCCCCCGGGGCGGGGTTCGAGGAGCACAAGCACCGGGACACCGAGATCCTCACCTGGGTCCTGGAGGGCGCGCTGGCCCACCGGGACTCCCGGGGCCACAGCGGGGTGGTCCGCCCCGGGATGCTCCAGTACCTCGGCGCGGGCTCCGGCGTCAGCCACACCGAGCGCAACGTCGGCGGCGCCGACGGGCCGGTCCGCTTCGTCCAGATGTGGCTCCAGCCGGACGTCTTCGACGCGCCCCCGGCGTACGGACTGCGCCGGGTGGAACCGGCGGACGGCGGGTTGACGCTGCTCGCCTCCGGGCTGGCGCGGGACGCCGGGACGGACGCCCTGCGGCTGCGCCGCGGCGACGCCGCGCTCTGGCTGGTGACCGCCGACCCCTGGCAGCCCTTGCCCGCGCTCCCGCCCGCCGCCTGGCGGTACGCCCATCTGACGGCCGGCTCGCTGGGCTTCAGGACGGTACCGGGACCGCAGGGCGGCGGCCGCTCGATGGTGCCCGGCGACAGCGTGCGGATCACCGGCGAGGCCTTCGCCGACCCGACGGCGGGCCAGGACGGCGCCGTCCTGCTGCTCTGGGAGATGCACTCGCCGGTCTCGTACGGCTGAGGGCGGCCCGGTCGGCGCGCCGCCGACCGGGCCCGCCGGGCTCAGCCGCGCAGCTCGGCCAGCACCGCGTCGCCGAGCGCCGGCCAGACCTCGGCGGCCCACGGCCCGAAGTCCCGGTCGGTGAGCGCGACGCAGGCCACGCCGGCGTCCGGGTCCACCCAGAGGAAGGTGCCGGACTGGCCGAAGTGGCCGAAGGTGGCGGGGGAGTTGGCGGTGCCCGTCCAGTGCGGCGCCTTGCCGTCCCGGATCTCGAAGCCGAGGCCCCAGTCGTTCGGCCGGCGGTGGCCGAAGCCCGGCAGCACGCCGCTCGTCCCGGGGAAGGCGACCTCGCGGGTGGCCGCGCGCAGGGTGGACGGGTCCAGCAGCTTGGGCGACTGGAGTTCGGCCGCGAACAGCGAGAGGTCCGCCACCGTGGAGAGGCCGCCGGCGCCGGCCGGGGACTTGTGCGCGGTGTTGATCAGCGTGGAGTGCATCCCGAGCGGTTCGAACACGGCCTCGGCGGCGTAGCGGCCGAACTCGATGCCCGAGGCCTCCTGGAGGGTCCGCGCCAGGACGTCGAACCCGGCGTTGGAGTAGAGCCGGCGGTTGCCCGGTGCGGCCATCACCCGGTGCTCGTCGAAGGCCAGCCCGGAGGTGTGCGCCAGCAGGTGGCGGACGGTCGAGCCGGCCGGCCCGGCCGGGTCGTCCAGCTCGAAGACGCCCTCCTCGACCGCGACCAGCACCGCGTACGAGGTGAGCAGCTTGGTCACCGACGCGAGCGGGAAGAGGTGCTGCCGCGGGCCGTGCCCGCCCAGGACCGCGCCGTCCGCGCCCCGCACCACCGCCGCCGCGGCGTTGGGCACCGGCCAGGTCTCGATCATCCGCAAGCTCTCCATGGCGCCGACTCTAACGGGCGGCCGAAGGCGGGTGCCGGGTCACCCGGGTGGCAGGCTTGCCTGGAGTGCACTCCAACTCACTAGCGTCGTCGTCATCGTTCACCACTGGGGGTACCGATCATGGCCACACTCGCACCGGTCGCCGTCGACCTGCGGACCTGCTCCGAGGTGTTCCGCACACCGGCCGGCGAGCCGAACCGGACTCCTCGGCACACGATCAGCGAGGTGGCGGCGGCCAGCGGACTGACCGCCCACACCCTGCGCTGGTACGAGCGGATCGGCCTGCTCGACCCGGTCGACCGCTCCGCCTCCGGCCAGCGCCGCTACTGCGACGCCGACCTGCACCGGCTGGCCTTCCTCGGCCGGCTCCGGCTGACCGGCATGACGGTCGCCGACATGCTCCGGTACGTGGAGCTGGCCCGCCGCGGCGAGCGGACCCTGGAGGACCGGCGCGGGCTGCTGCTCGCCCACCGCGAGGAGGTCCGGCAGCGGATCGCCGACCTGCACGCCACCCTCGCCGTCATCGACTACAAGATCGACCTGTACGCCGGAATGATCGCCGACCGCGGCGCCCCTGCGGACGCCCCGGACCCGGCGGACGGCCCGCGGGGGAGGAAGCGGAGCGCCTGACCCGCCCCGGCCCGCCGGCCGGCCGCGAACCGCCCGCCCGGTGCGGGGGTTCAGACCGCGCGGCCCGTCCACGCGGCCAGCCGGGTGTAGGTGTCGGCGCCGTCCGGCACGGGCTGCACGGCGGCGAACGGCACCGGGCCGCCGCGGTACTCGGGCGACAGCACGGCCTCGGCGACCGCCAACGCGGTCAGCGCCAACCGCTCGTCCAGGGCGAGCCGGCTGCCGAGCGCTTGGGCGATGTCCCAGGAGTGCGTGACCGTCTCCATCACGTAGCCGCCCAGCGCGGCCCGGCCGGGCACCTCGCCCCAGGGGGCGACGGCGGGGCGGTCCAGCTTCGCGTCGTCCGCCCAGGCGGCGACGGCCCGGGCGCGGGCCCGGTCGAGGGCGGCCGGCCAGGCGTCGTCGGCCAGCTCGCCGGTGGCCGCCACGACGTCCTCCGCCCGGCCGCCCTCGCCGATGTAGGCGAGCCGGTGCACGCCGCCTACCACGTGGCTGAGCAGCTGTCGCAGGTCGTACTCGGGGCACGGGGTGGGGCGGTCCAGCGCCTCCGGGGTCACCTCGGCGATCAGCTTCTCCAGCTGGCCGAGCGCGAGCAGGTACTGCGGGCGGGGGTCCTGGGTGGTGTCCATCGGTGATCGGCTCCGTCGAGTGGGGAAGGGGTTTTCGGCTCTCGGGAGGCAATCTCCCGGTAAAACCTGACAACCGCCGTCAGGGTTTCTGGAACCCTCGTGCCATGAAGGCCGACCGCCTGCTCTCGATCCTGCTGTTGCTCCAGACCCGCGGCCTGGTGTCCGCCACCGAACTGGCCGAGCGCCTGGAGGTGTCGGTCCGCACCATCTACCGCGACGTCGAGGCGCTCTCGTCGGCCGGCGTCCCGGTGTACACCGAGCGGGGCCGGCACGGCGGGATCGCCCTGCTGCCCGGGTACCGCACCGACGTCAGCGGCCTGACCGCCGACGAGGCCCGGGCGCTGTTCGTGCTCTCCGCCCAGGGCGCGCACAGCGATCTCGGGCTGGACGGCGCGCTCGGCTCCGCGCTGCGCAAGGTGATGGCCGCGCTGCCCGCCCCGCACCGCCCGGCCGCCGAGCGGATCAGCGAGCGGATCCTGGTGGACCCGGCCCGCTGGCTCCAGGCCGGCGCACCCGCCGGGCCCGACCTCGGCGAGCTGCAGTACGCCGTCTTCGCCGACCGCCGGCTGCGGCTGCGCTACCGGCACAGCGGCGCGCCGGCCCCGGCCGAGTACACCGTCGACCCCTACGGCCTGGTGAGCAAGGCCGCCGTCTGGTACCTGGTGGCCGATCTGCGAAGTGAGCCCCGGCTGTTCCGGGCCGACCGGGTGCTGGCGGCCGAGGCCACCGAGGAGCCGGTGCGCCGGCGCCCGGGGCTGGGGCTCGGCGAGGTGTGGGCGGTGCTCCGCGAGCAGGTGGAGCGGCTGCCGAAGGAGGTGCTGGTGAAGGTCCGGGTCCGGCGCGGGCGGCTGGACCTGTTCGTCCGGATCCACGGCAGCCGGCTCACCGCGCCGCCGCCGGAGTCGGGCGCGGGCGCCCCGGACGAGTGGGTCGAGCTGGCGATGGGCTTCCCGGCGCTGCCCGCCGTCCGCGCGCTGCTCTCCTTCGGGCCGGACGCCGAGGTGCTCGCGCCGCCGGCCGCCCGGCGGGAGCTGGCCCGGGCCGCCGTCGAGGCGGTCCGGCTCTACCAGGAGTGACCGGGGTGGGGCCGAGCGGCCGTCAGGCCTCAGGAGCGGGCCGGAGCACGTCCTCGTAGTGGCCGAGCGAGATGGCCGCGAAGTTGTGCAGGCTGTCGGTGCCCTCGGTGAAGTAGCCGTTGTGGCCGGAGGAGCGGGCCGAGGAGATCTGCTCGGCGCCGAACTCGGCCGAGGTCGGGTCGGCGCCGTGGCCGAGCCCGCCGACCTCCAGGTACGGCACGTTGCCGATCCAGTCGCTGCCGTTGCGGGTGGCCCAGACGTGTACGCCGGCGCCCAGTTCGGAGGTGCTCTGCACGCCCATGCCCGGGCTGCCGAACACCATCAGGTCGGTGATCCCGGAGGTGTCGGACGGCGAGGCGGCCGCCCGGGGGATCTCGGGGGCGGCGGTGCCGCAGACCACCGAGCCGTAGGAGTGGCAGAGCAGCGACGGCGGCGCGTCGGGCCGGGTGGTCTCCTTGAGGCCGGCGAGCAGCCGCTCCAGCCGGGGCGCGCCGACATCGGCGAGCCGGGAGGTGACGGCGTCCGGGCCGAGGCCGGAGGGCGTGACGTAGCCGGTCCAGGCGATCACCGCGGTCCGGGTGCCGGGCGACTGCCGCCGCTCCTCGGCGTACAGCGCGCGGGCCATCCCGGCGGGGGAGCGCAGCGGGTCGGCGGCCTGGTCGAAGTGGCCGAGGTCGGCGTCGGAGCCGGGCACGAGGACGGAGATCCGGTCGGCGTCGGTGAGGTCGCCCCAGACCTCGCTGACCAGGCCGCGGCCGCGCGGGTCGAAGGCGAGCACCTGGCGCTCGGGGGCGAGCAGGTGCTCGACGTCGTTGGCGCGGGAGACGGCGAGCGCGCGCAGGTCGGAGTCGAGGGTCCGGTCGGCGGCGCGGGCCCGGGCGCGGTCCCGCTCGGCGGTGAGGGCGATCCGGTTGGCGCGGTAGCGCAGCTCGACCGGGGCGCCGTCGAAGTTGCCGACGACCAGCGGGTAGTCCTGGATCAGCCGGTCCAGCTCGGTGGGCGCCAGCGAGGCGAAGAAGTCGGCGGCGGCGGCCGGCGTGGTGAGGGCCGGATCGGGCAGGGTGCGGTCGAAGGAGTGGTCCTCGACCCAGGCGGCGCTGCCGGCCGGGGGGGTGGAGATCGCCAACTGCTCGGTGGACGCGGCGGCCTGGGCCGCGGCGGCGCCGGCGTCGGCCAGCACGGCGCATCCGGCGAAGGCACCGATCAGTACACGCTTCCACCGCCGACGGCGCATCGCGTCAACTCCCTAGGGGCCCGTGACCGTTCTGCGGGCGGGGCCCGGAGGTGGTACGACTGCCAACTTCCCTGGGTAAGCGTAGGGGGCGCGGCGCGGTGTCGGGCCCGCTCAAACTGTGGGATGGATCACATGAACCGGCGGTGTCCTTTCGGCGTCACCGGTCCTGCGCCGCGTCGAACTCCCTGACCATGCGCTTGGGAGCGGTGCGGCGCCAGGCCTCGGTGAGCAGCTCGCGCAGCTCTTCCGGGTCGACCAGGTCGAGCCGGACGCCGACCCAGCCGTGCCGCCCGACGTACGGGGGGTAGGAGAACACCTCGGGCGCGGCGGCGAGCAGCTCGCTCTGGTCCTCCGGGGAGGCCTTGACGCTGACGCCGGTGCCGTCCGGCGAGCCCATCGCGAAGATCTTCGTGCGGACCCGCAGGGTCTCGATCTCCCAGGTCGGCTGCTGCACGGCCTCCGGCAGGGCGAGCGCCATCGCGCGGAACTCATCGAACGTCACCATGGCGGCAGCGTAGGGCAGTGGACCGACACCGCGCCCCCGGCACGCGTCACGGGCGGGGGCGCGGTGACCGGCTCAGACCAGGGAGGCCCAGCCGTCGCACGAGCGGTCGTCGGCGATCTTGCGGTCCGGGTGGCCGCTGCCGTCGGCCACCGAGATCTTGCGGTAGTTCTCGCCGTGGAACACCCAGTACTCGCTGCGGCCGCCGACCCGCTGGACGTCGGGCACCGGCAGGAAGCAGTCCACCCCGGAGATGCCGTCCAGCGAACTCCACCGCGAGAGTTCACGGTCGGTGCGCTCGCAGACGTCGGTGTGCGCGGCGCCGTCCGCCACCGAGATCAGCCGGTACCGCTGGCGGCCGCCGGTGGTGTGGAACGCCCAGTACCAGCTCTTGCCGCCGACCCGCTGCTGGTCGGGCACCGGGAGGAAGCAGTCCATCCGCTCGACGCCGACGAGCGAGGGCCAGGCGGAGAGGCCGCGGTCCGGGCGCTCCAGGGCGTCGGTGTACGTCCCGCCGCCGCAGGTGATCGAGACGGACCGGTACTGCTGGCGGCCGCCGGTGGTGTGGAACACCCAGTACCAGCTCTTGCCGGCCGGGTTCTGCAGATCGGCCATCGGCAGGACGCAGTCGATCCGCTCGACCCCCCGCAGGCAGGGCCAGGTGGTCAGCGCGGCGTCGCGCTCGACCGGGTGGTCGGTGTGCGCGGCGCCGTCCTCGACCGCGATCCGGCGGCACTGCGGGCCGTGGAACGCCCAGAACTGGCTCCGGCCGCCCTTGCGCCACTGGTCCGGGACGGCGACGAAGTCGTCGCACGGGTAGCCCCTGTCCTGCCGCGCGGAGGTCTGGCCGCCCTGATGGCCCTGCGACTGCCCGGTGAGCCGCCCCTCGGCGAGCGCCTTGAGGGTGCTGATGGACGGCGCGAAGGCGTACACCGAGCCCTGGGTCTGCACGAACTGCTGGAAGTGCAGCGGGGTGTGCTTGATCGCGCCGTCCGGGCCGCGGCTCTCGAAGTCGACGTCGTCGGCCTCGGTGATCACCGGGTCCTTGCCGGGGACGGGGTTGCGGCCGGGCGGGAAGTCCGGCTGGTCGATCCAGTCGGCCTGGATGAACTCGAACTGCCGGGCGATGTCGGCCTGGTAGCAGACGAAGAGCAGGCCGCGCGGGTCGTCGGGCCCGCCGGGGCCCTCGGAGGCCGGGTCGAACGGGAACCCGTAGGGCGCGCCGCGCCGCATGATCCGCCGTCCGTCGAGCTCCTTGGCGTCGAACGGCGGCCGGCTCGGGTCGGGGGCCTGCAGCCCGGCCCGCGGGCTGGACTTGCGCAGGTGCGAGAAGAGCGGGGTGACCAGGCCCTCCAGGTCGTCCCGGAAGTCGAAGTCGTTGTCCGAGGACGCCTTCGGGTCGTTCGGGACGTCGCGGTCCTGGTGCTTGCAGACCGGCGCCCCGGAGCGCCAGCGGCCGACCAGCCGGGCGGCCAGCCACTCGGCGGTGGCGGTGTCCGGGACGGCCTTGGCCTGCTTGAGCTCCTTCAGCTTGACCGAGACCTGCGACCACCAGCCGGGGACGTCCTGGGAGAGCCGGCGGACGACCTGGAAGGAGCCGTCGCGGGCCCACGCGGGGAAGTCGGTGAAGCTGCCGGGGGCGGGCTGCTCGCCGACGACGAACTCGCCGGCCGGAATGATCCGGGTGCCCGGGTGGCCCTCGACCTCCTCCTCGTTCGCCGGGTTCGGCGGGTCGAAGAAGCGGACGCCGGGCTCGCTGATGCCGTCCTTGAAGCCGAAGTGCTCCTTGCCGCGGCGGCTGCCGAGCAGGGTCTTGGCGTTCTGCTGGAAGATGGTGACGATCTTCGCCTCGGCGGCCGCCTCGCGCTGGGCGGTGACGGTGGCGGCGAGGTCCTGCTCGGTGTCCGAGGCGATCGTCAGCACGGCGTGCACCTGCTGGTTCCTGCCGTTGCCGAAGAGCCAGTTCTCCGGGGAGTTGTCGCCGGTGTCACCGAGCGCGCCGGCCCGCTTGGCCGAGCCCTCCTTGAACGCCTCCAGGCCGCTGCCGACCGGCGGGGCCTGTTCGAACGGGTCGGTGGCGGAGAGCTGGCGCATGCCCTCGTAGGTGAGGCTGAGGCCCAGCCAGGTGGCCTTGAGGGTCTTGGGGTCGTCGCCGCCCGAGTTCTTGCGGGCCTCGCTGAACGCCGCGTTGAACTCGGCGACCTGCCGGGTGGTGGCGATCTGCGGGGCGACCGCGCGCAGCCAGTCGCGGGCCCTGGCGGCGTCCTCGAACTTCAGGAACAGCAGGGTGACGTTGTCCTTCTTGAAGCCGGCGACGATGTCGCCCTGGATCTCCTCGCTCCGGCGCAGTCTCAGATCCGTTGCCATGGGGTTCCTCCGTGGGGTGGGTGGGAGGCCGGGATCAGGCCGGGGAGCCGAGCTGCACCCACTGCGCGACGCTGGGCACGCCCTTGTCGTCGAGCAGGAAGAGCATGTACCAGCCGGGGGGCGCGGCCTTGGCGTCCGGCGGCGCCTGGAACTCCAGCCGGTTGCCGGCCCGGCTGCTGAGCCGCAGTTCGATCTGGCGCTGGCTGGTGTTGACCGAGTGGGTGGCGGTGGTCGGCGCCAGCAGGACGGCCTTGGCGGCCCGTTCCGGGGTCGAGGTGGTGACCAGGAACTTCTTGTCGTAGCCGACCGGGGAGGTGGGCCCGCGGTCGAGCGAGGGGCGGTTGGCCTGGTGCAGGTAGGCGGGCTCGTAGATCTCGATCGTGCCGTTCATGGTGACGGGCCCGGTCGTGCCCGGGATGCCGCTCACCGTGCCGTCGATGTCCGGGTTGTTGGCGATCTGCTGCAGCTCGTCGCCGGTCACCATGACCCGTCCGTCGGGCAGCACGACGGCGTTGGAGTGGTAGCCGCGCGGCAGCCGCTGGACCGGGCCGAGCTTCCAGTTGCCCTGGTCGTCGCGGAGTTCGACCTGGCGGTACTTGAGGTCGGCGTTCGGGTTGTAGGGGCCGTTGCCGTAGTCCCGGATGTCGTAGGCGCCGTTGACGGTCATCAGCTTGCCGTCGGGCAGCAGGATGGTGTCGTCCTGGGTGCGGCCGAAGGCGCGGGACTTCTCGGCGGTCCAACTGCCGTTGGAGAAGCGCAGGGTGCTCGGGTTGTCGCGGTCCCCGCCGAGGACGAGGGCGGAGTCCGGGCCGTTGACGCCGCCGGGCAGCATGACGGCCGAGCCGTAGTTGCGCTTGCGGCCGTCCGGGCGGGCGGTCAGGTCGCTGCGGGTCTCGTTGACCGGGTCGAACTTCCACTGCTCGGCGGCCTGGCGGCCGAAGCCGTAGATGTTGCCGTCGTTGAGCGAGAACAGGTGCGGGTAGTCCAGGGTGAACGGCGCGTCCGCCTTGAACCGGTCCACCGGGGTGTTCCTCGGCGTCTCGGTCTTCAGGTGCGGCACCGGGTGGCCCTTGGCGGGGAAGCGCTCGACGACCGGGGTCGGGGTGCCCCAGCCGAGCTCGGACTGGCCGGACATGATCAGCTGCCGGCCGTCGGCGCCGGTGACCACCGAGGGGTACCAGCGGCCGACCGACATGTCGGGGTTGCGGGTCCAGGTCTCGGTCCACGGGTCGAAGATCAGCGAGAGCTTGGCGCCGGTGCCGCCGTTGCCGCCCAGGTTGCCGCCGAAGACGCCCAGCATGCCGTTGGGCAGGTAGGAGTGCCCGGCGCAGAAGAACGGCGCCGGGCGCTCCTGGCCGAGGCCGTCCGGCATGTCGACGACCGGCGGCGTGACCTGCTTGAAGGCGGCGGTGCCGGTGCCCTTGGCCGGGTCCCAGAGGAAGGCCCGGCCGGCGTTCTCCCGGCCGATGGTCTGGGTGGGGGCCGGCTCCTTCTCCGGGTTGGTCTCGATCCGTTCGAAGGAGAACAGCAGCACCTTGCCGGTCGGCAGCAGGGCGATGTGGTCGCCGAAGTCGGGGGAGGGGAAGTACGCCTTGAACGCGCCGAAGGTCGCCGGGTCGAAGCCGGCGTTGGCGGCGGTCTGGGAGTCCGTCAGCGCCTTCAGCCGGTTGGTCCGGGTGGTCTGCGGGTAGTCGCCGACGCCGCGGACGGCCGCGCGCATCCGGGCGTGCTCCTCGGCGTGCTCCGGGCCGAGCGCGGCGACCTCGTCGTCGCGCATCTCGGCCAGCACCCGGGGCGCGGTGATGTGCGGGGCGGGGTCGGCCGGGGCGGCGGCCCCGTCGTGGCCGCCGCCGTGGGCGAGGACCAGGGCGACGGCGGGGGTGGCGGCGGTCAGGACGGTGCCGGTGGTCAGCGCGCAGACGACGGCGGTGGCGACGGCGGCGAGCCGGCGGCCGGATCTCGGCCGTGGTCGGGACAGGGACATGGGACTCCTCGGAAGGGGGTGTGGGGGGAAAGCCGGCGGGTGCGGACGGCCCGGCCGTGGGCGGGCGGGGGCGACCGATCGTCGCCGACCGTCACAGGACATCACAGTGCGTGTCGGTTCGCATGCGGATCCATCCCCCGGCCGGGTACGTGTCGCTGACGGACGGGGCGTGGGCCCGTGCGGCTCACGCCCCGTCAGTTCCCCGGCTGCGCCGACCGGCTCACACCACGCCCAGCGCGTACGCGGCGAACAGCGCCGCGGCGGCGCCGGCCACCGTCTTCCAGGGGCGGGAGAACGCCGTCCAGGGGCCGTCGAAGCGGCGGGTGAACCACCCGATCGCGACCAGGACGGCGCCGAACAGCGGTAGCAGCGCCACCCGGGCGGCCGCCCAGGCCAGCGAGTCCGGGGCGCCGGTCAGGCCGGGCACGGTGCCGAGGACGGCCGCGCCCGGTACCGCGACGGCCAGCATCGCGCTCTGGTGCCAGCAGAAGATCGTCATCGCCGAGAGGTTGACCGCCACCACCGGCAGCCAGAGCAGCGGGCGGCGCAGCAGCCGGCCGAGCCGCTCGCGCAGCAGCACCGCGGCGCCGATCTGCACCGCCGCCAGTGCCAGGACCAGCAGGGACGGCGGGTGCGAGTTGGTCCGCCCGGCGCCGGGCACGCCGACCATGCTGGCGGGGTAGTGGAAGACCAGCAGCAGCGTGGCGAACAGCGCGCCGCCGCCGAGCAGCAGCAGGCGCGCGGCCGGACGGCCGAGCCGCCCGTGGGCCCAGAGCACGCCCAGCTGATAGCCGAAGAGCCAGCCCGGCAGGATGTTCAGCAGCCCGACCCAGGACGGCACCGCGTCCGCCCACGGGCCGTAGCGCAGCAGGTCGACCACCGCGACCACGGCCGCCAGGACGCCCGCCGACCAGCCGCGCAGCCGCCGGGCGGCGGCCACGCAGAGCGGGGTCAGCGCGGTGAGCCCCAGGTAGACGCCGATGTACCAGAGCGGCTGCACCACCAGCACCGAGCCGGTCCGGACGGTGTCGCCGGGGACGCCGAGCCGGCCCAGCGCCGGGATCAGCAGCGCCCAGACCGCCGCCACCCCGAGGACCGGGCGCAGCAGCCGCACCGAGCGGGCCCGCAGCCAGCCGGCGTGGCCGACCCCGCGGGCGCGGGCCCGCTCCAGCGAGCGGACCGAGGAGTGGCCGCCGACCAGGAAGAACACCCCGAGCATCTGGAGCACCCAGCTGGCCGGGGCGAGGAAGCCGAGCGAGCCGAGCGGGCTGGCGTTGTGCAGGGCGCCGTCGGCGGAGCGGGTGAAGCCGCCGAGCAGCCAGTGGCCGACGGGGACGGCGAGTAGGGCGAGGGCGCGCAGCCCGTCCAGGGCGCGGTCGCGGCTCTCGGGGGTGCGGGTGTCGACCTGGTGCGCGGCGCGGCGCAGGGCGGTCAGCGGGTGGGGCATGGCGTTCCTCCTCGGGAGGTGGTGGGGCTCAGCGGCCGAGCGCGAGGGCGGCGTAGGCGGCGAGCGAGGCGGTGCCCGGGGCGAAGTAGCCGGTGTGGCCGTGGGATCCGGTGGCGGGCAGCGGGCGGGCGCCGAACGCGCGACCGGTCGGATCGGCGCCGTGGCCGAGGCCGAGGAGCGAGACGTTGGGCACGTCGCCGATCCAGTCGGAGCCGTTGCGCCGGGTGGCCCACAGCGGCACCCGGGGGTCGAGGTCGGCGGCCGAGCCGACGCCCATGCCGGGGGAGCCGAGCACCACCAGGGCGGCGGCCTGCTCCGGTCCGGGGCGGGCCAGGCCGCAGACCACCGAGCCGTAGCTGTGGCAGAACACCGTGGCGGGAGCGGCCGGCCGGGTGGTGACGGCGAGCCCGTCCAGCAGCCGGGTGAGCCGCCGGGCGCCGGCCCGGGCGAGGGTCTCGGTGGCGGCGTCCGGGCCGAGGCCGACCGGGGTGGTGTAGCCGGCCCAGGCGATCACGGCGGTCTGCCGGCCGGTGGCCTCGTACAGGGCGCGGGCCATCCCGGCCGGGGTGCCGTACGGGTCGGTGGGCCGGTCGAAGCTCCGCAGGTCGATGTCCGAGCCGGGCACGACGACGGCCGTCCGGGGTGCGGTGGCCAGGTCGCCGAGGACTTCGGCGACCTGGCCGCGTCCGCGCGGGTCGAAGGCGAGGATCCGCCGGTCACCGTCCAGCAGGGTGCGGTAGCGCTCGGCGCGTTCGCGGGCGGTGGTGCGGTCCTGCGGGGTGAGCGCCGGGTCGGCGGCGCGGGCGAGTTCGCGGCCGCGCTCCTCGGCCAGGGCCAGGGCGTTGGCCCGGTGGCGGAGGCCGACGGGGGCGCCGTCGAGGTTGCCGACCACCAGCGGGTGGCGGACGGCCAGCGCGTCCTGACGGGCGGTCGGCAGTTCGGCGAAGAAGGCGGCCACCGCGGCGGGGGAGGCGGTGGCCGGGTCGGGCAGCCGGAGGCCGAGGGTGGTGTCGGCGACCCAGCCGGCGGTGCCGGGCGGTGGGCCGGTGACCGGGTGCTGGGTGTCGCAGGCCCAGCCGCCGGCGCCGAGTACGGCGGCCAGGGCGACCGCGGCGGCGGCGACCGTGCGGGCGAAGCGCCGGGGCCGGGGTCGGTGCTCGGTGCGAGGCTGCCGCATGTGCGTGTTCTCCCTTGTCCGTCGGGTGTCGACGGAGAGGAAGGTAGAAACGCGGCGGCCCCGCGGACGTCACTCCGCGGGGCCAACTCCCGGGTACTACCCGGGTAGCAGGAGGGGAACGGGACCGGCCGGGGCCGGGCCGCTCACTGACCCGGCGTCACCAGGCCGGACTCGTAGGCCAGGACCACCGCCTGGGCGCGGTCGCGCAGGTCGAGCTTGGCGAGGATCCGGCCGATGTGGGTCTTGACGGTCTGTTCGGCGAGCACCAGGCCGGCGGCGATCTCCTGGTTGGACAGGCCGCGGGCGATCAGCTCCAGCACCTCGGTCTCCCGGGGGGTCAGGCCGTTCAGCCGCAGCTTGGGGTCGCGGCGCCGGGCCGGCCTGGTCCGGGCGAAGTCCTCGATCAGGCGGCGGGTGACCGAGGGGGCGAGCAGCGCGTCGCCGGCCGCCACCACCCGCACGGCGGCGATCAGGTCGGCCGGGGGCGCGTCCTTGAGCAGGAAGCCGCTGGCTCCGGCCCGCAGCGCCTCGTACACGTAGTCGTCCACGTCGAAGGTGGTCAGCATCAGCACCTTCGGCCGGTGGGCCCCGGGGACGGCCGGGTCGAGCAGCCGGCGGGCCGCCTCCAGGCCGTCCATCACGGGCATCCGGACGTCCATCAGCACGACGTCGGGGTGGGTGCGGCCGCAGACCTCCAGGGCCTGCGCGCCGTCCGCCGCGTCGCCCACCACGTCGATGTCGCTCTGGACGCCGAGCAGGGCGGCGAAGCCCGCCCGCACCATCGCCTGGTCGTCGACGATGATCACGCGGATGGTCATGCGGCGGGCTCCCGGGGGGTATCGATCGGCAGGACGGCGGCCACCTTGAAGCCGCCGTCGGGCAGCGGGCCGGTGTCCAGCTTCCCATCCAGCAGCCGCACGCGTTCCCGCATGCCGACCAGCCCGTGACCGGTCCCCTCGGCGGCGGCCTCCAGCGACTCGGCGCGCGCGGGCGGGGCCCCGTTCACCACGGTGACCAGCAGGGCCGGGCCGTCGACGGCCAGCGACACCCAGGCCTCGGCGCCGGGCGCGTGCCGGACGACGTTGGCCAGCGCCTCCTGGACGATCCGGTAGACGGAGAGGTCGACGGCCTGCGGCAGGGCGTCGACCAGCTCCGGGAGCACCGCCAGCTCGGCCGGCACCCCGGCCCGGCCGACCGTCTCGACCAGCTGGGCCAGTTGCGCGATCCCGGGCTGGGGCGCCTTCTCGGTGCCGGACTCCTCGCTGCGCAGCACCCCGAGCAGCCGCCGCATCTCGGACAGCGAGTCGCGGGCGGTGCCGGCGATGGCGCCGAACTCCTCGGCCGCCTCGGCCGGCACGCCGGCGATCCGGTACGGGGCGCTGGCGGCCTGGACGGCGATCACCGACATGTGGTGGGCGACCACGTCGTGCAGCTCGCGGGCGATCCGGGCGCGCTCCTCCAGCAGGGTGCGGCGCTCGCGCTCGGCCTCGCTGATGTGCTCCTGCTCGGCGAGCAGTCGCTGGGCCTCGGCCCGTTCCCGCAGGGCGCCGCCCAGGACCAGGACGGCCCCGGTCAGGGCCACCGCGAGCAGGCTGTTGTCGCTGCCGACGTCCGCGCCGATGCCGAGCAGCGACAGCGCGAGGCTCGTGGCGGCGGTGGCCAGCCAGACGGAGAGCAGGGTGCGGCGCCGTTCGCGCAGCGCGAGCGGCAGCATCAGCAGCAGGTAGCCGACCACGCCGGGGGCCGGCCACGGCCAGGAGGAGGAGGTGTCCCGGCCGGTGGTGAGGATCAGCAGGGAGGTCAGCAGGTCGGCGGCGCCGATCATCCACCAGGCGGGCAGCGGGCGGCTCACGGCGAGCAGCAGCGGCACGGTCTGGGCGATCGAGAGGGCCGCCGCGAGGCCGACGTTGAGGCCGTAGTCGGTGGCCAGGACGTTGGTCGCGCTGGGCAGCAGGGAGCTGATCGCGGCCAGCGCGAGGACGTACGGCAGCCAGCGGACCCAGCGGGCGGCGGCGTGGGCCAGCAGCGGGGTGTGGTCGGTGGAGGGGCGGGCGAGCGGGGCGAGCAGACCGGGGAGCAGGCCGCCCCGGGCCGGCCCGGTGGGCGGATCGATCATCCCGTCAGCCTAGGGCGGCCCGTGCCGACGGGCGTCGGACCGGGGACCGGACTCCGCCGTAGTACTCCGGTATGACCCGGTGGCCGCCGGGGCCGCTCCCGGACGGGGTGCTAGGGCCGCCAGTCGCCGGCCAGGGCGGGGCCGAGCTGGTCGAAGTGACGGGTGATCAGCGCGATCATGCCCTCCAGGCCGGACGCCTCGTGGTCGGCGCTCCAGGACAGGTGGGCCGCGCGCAGCACGCTGCCGAAGACCGCGGCCATCACGGTGGGGCGCAGGTCCTCGGCCGGGTCGAGGCCCTCGCGGGCGGCCAGCACCTGGACCACCACCCGCTCCTGCTCGGTGACCCGGCGCAGATGGGCGGCGAGCAGTGTGGGGGTGTCCTCGATCATCTGCATCAGTTCCAGCGCGCTGGTCACCGAGCCCGGGCCGGTCCGGTGCCGGGAGCCGAGGTCGTGCCAGGACTCGACGATCGCGGCCCGCAGGGCCTGCAGCGGGTTCTCCTCGGCGGGGCGGGCCCGCAGCCGGTCGATGAAGTAGTCCTCGGCGTCGGCCATGACGGCGAGGGCGACCTCGTCCTTGTTGGCGAAGTAGCGGAAGAAGGTGCGCTGCGAGACGTCGACGGCGGCGGCGATCTCGTCCACCGTCGTGCCGGCGAACCCCTGGCTGAGGAAGAGCCGGTGGGCGGCCTCGATCAGGGCGTCCCGGGTGCGCTGCTTCTTGCGCTCGCGCAGGCCGGGACCGGCGCCCTCGGCCGGCCGAACGGCCGGGCCGGTGGCGAGGGGCGAGCGCTGAGCGGCCATGGCGGGGGCCTTCCGGACGGCGAGGCGGAGGGGGGTACTGGTGCACAACTGTAGCGGTCTGACAAATGTCAGTCCCCGCAACAAGGCAGAGTTTGCCAAATGTCAGTTGCTGACATAATCTCCGGAGCGTGGCGCCCCCAGGCCGGGTAACTCGTGGGGACGGGTGGGCCCGGGGCGCCACGACCACGTCTGTTCGCTGCCATGCCCCCGGAGGGCCCCAGATGAGCCAGTCCGTCGTCAAGAGCGCCAAGGCGGACGACCCGCCGCAGCCCGACTCGTCCTCCGGGGGCGGCCTGAAGGGGCATCCCTGGCTGACCCTGCTGACCGTCGCCGTCGGCGTGATGATGGTCGCGCTGGACGGCACGATCGTCGCGATCGCGAACCCCGTCATCCAGGCCGACCTCAAGGCCGCGCCGTCCGAGATCCAGTGGGTGACCAGCGGCTACCTGCTCGCCCTCGCGGTCTTCCTGATCACCGCCGGCAAGATCGGCGACCGCTTCGGCCACAAGCGGACCTTCCTGGTCGGCGCGGCCGGATTCGCCGCCACCTCGGCCGCGATCGCCTTCGCGGGCAACATCGAGACGGTGATCGCCTGCCGCGTCCTGCAGGGCCTGTTCGGCGCGCTGCTCCAGCCGGCCGCGCTCGGCCTGCTGCGCGGGGCCTTCCCGGTCGAGAAGCTCAACATGGCGATCGGCATCTGGGGCGGGGTGATCGGCGCGTCCTCGGCGGCCGGTCCGATCGTCGGCGGTCTGCTGGTCGAGCACGTCAGCTGGCAGTCGGTGTTCTTCATCAACATCCCGGTCGGCCTGCTCACGCTGGCCCTCGGCATCTGGATCCTGCGGGACGTCCGGGCCGAGAAGGCGGCCAAATCCTTCGACGTCCCCGGCATCGTGCTGCTCTCGCTGGCGATGTTCGCGCTGGTCTTCGGCATCATCAAGGCGCCCGAGTGGGGCTGGGGCGACACCAGCACCCTGCTCTTCCTGGGCGGCGCGCTGGTCCTGATGACGGCCTTCGCGCTCTGGCAGCGGGTCGCCCGCGAGCCGCTGATCCCGCTCAGCCTGTTCCGCTCCGTCCCGCTGTCGGCCGCCACGCTGCTGATGGTGCTGATGGCCTTCTCGTTCTTCGGCGCGATCTTCTTCGTGACCTTCTACCTGCAGAACGTCCACGGGATGGCGCCGGTCGAGGCCGGCGTCCACCTGCTCCCGATGACCGGCATGATGATCATCGGCTCGCCGGTGGCGGGGCTGGCCATCGGCCGGCTCGGCCCGCGGGTCCCGATCGTGGCCGGCATGCTGATCACCACCGTGGCGATGTTCGGGATGTCCACCCTGGACGAGGGCTCCGGCGCCGGGGTGATGTCGCTCTGGTTCGTCCTGATGGGCCTGGGCATGAGCCCGGTCATGGTCGGCGCCACCGAGGTGATCGTCGGCAACGCGCCGATGGAGCTCTCCGGCGTGGCCGGCGGCCTCCAGCAGGCCGCGATGCAGGTCGGCGGCAGCCTCGGCACCGCGGCGCTGGGCGCCCTGATGGCCGCCAAGGTCGGCGACGTGCTGCCCGGCAAGTGGGCCGAGGCCGGCCTGCCGCCGGTCCAGGGCGCCGAGGCCGAGAGCCTCAAGCAGGCGGCCCAGCTCGGCTTCGCCCCGCCCGCCCCGGAGGGGACCCCGGCCGAGGTGGTCGACGCGATGGCCGGCGCCGTCCACCAGTCCTTCCTCAGCGGGATGTCGCTCGCCTTCGCGGTGGCGTCCGTGGTGGCCTTCGCCGCCGCCCTGCTCGGGCTGCTCGCCCGCCGGGGCAAGGGCGAGGCCGGCCCGGCCGTCCACATCTGACCGCCCGCGCACCGCGAAGCCGGTGGCCCCGGACTCCCGAGGGAGTCCGGGGCCACCGGCTTCGCGCGTCGGCCTTCCGGGTCAGCCCGCCGCGCGGCGCAGCTCCACCAGCGGCACCACGCGCCCGGCCCGCGCCCGGTAGGCGGCGAACGCCGGCTGGGCGGCGATCTGGGCCGCCCAGAGGGCCTCGTACCGCTCGCCGCCGGTCACCGGGACGGCCAGCGCCGGGTAGCGCTCGGCGCCGAGCTCGACGGTGACCTCGGGGCGGGCGGCCAGGTTGCGGTACCAGTCCGGATCGGCCGGGGCGCCGCCGTTCGAGGCGAAGACGACGGGTCGGCCGCCCTCCGTCAGATGGACCAGCGGGGTGGTGCGCGGCTCGCCGCTGCGCCGGCCCCAGGTGGTGAGCAGCAGCAGCGGGGTGCCCGCGAAGGAGCCGCCGACCGCGCCGGCCGAGGCCCGGAACTCGGTGATCACACCGCGGTTGTACGCGTTGCCGCCGGCGGCGGGCTCGGGGTGGACGGCGTTCATGGGAGACCTCCTGGGGTGGTCCGGTTCGTCTGGGAACGACCCTAGGAGCTCACACCTGTGTGAGGTTCAAGGGGATGTGACGGAGGTCACACCGGGGATCCGGCGGCGGGAACGGCGAAGGGCCGGACCTCCACGGAGGAGGTCCGGCCCCTGGGTTCACCGGTTCACCGGCTCACCGAGCGCTCAGGCGTCGCCGCCGGCGGCACCCGGGTCGGCCGCGGCCACGTCCAGCAGCTGGTAGCGGTCGATCGCGTCCTTCAGGGCGCTGCGGTCGATCTTGCCCTGCTTGGCGAGCTCGGTGAGCACGCCCAGGACGACCGACTGCGCGTCGATGTGGAAGAAGCGACGGGCCGCGCCACGGGTGTCGGCGAAGCCGAAGCCGTCGGCACCCAGCGACTGGTACTGCCCCGGCACCCAGCGCGAGATCTGGTCCGGCACCGCGCGCATCCAGTCGGAGACGGCGACGAACGGGCCCTCGGCGCCCTGCAGCTTCTGCGTCACGTAGGGGACGCGCTGCTGCTCCTCCGGGTGCAGGAGGTTGAACTCCTCGGCCTCCACCGCGTCGCGGCGCAGCTCGTTCCAGGAGGTCGCGGACCAGACGTCGGCCTTGACGTTCCACTCCTCGGCGAGGACGCGCTGGGCCTCCAGGGCCCACGGCACCGCCACGCCGGAGGCGAGGATCTGGGCCGGGATCTGGCCGGCGGTCGCCGGGGCGTACCGGTGCAGGCCCTTGAGGATGCCCTCGACGTCGACGTTCTCCGGCTCGGCCGGCATCTTGATCGGCTCGTTGTAGACGGTCATGTAGTAGAAGACGTCCTCGCCGTGCGGGAACTCCGCCGACGAGCCGTACATCCGCCGCAGGCCGTCCTGGACGATGTGCGCGATCTCGAAGCCGTACGCGGGGTCGTACGCGACGACGCCCGGGTTGGTCGAGGCCAGCAGGTGCGAGTGGCCGTCCGCGTGCTGCAGGCCCTCGCCGGTCAGCGTGGTCCGGCCGGCGGTGGCGCCGATCACGAAGCCGCGGGCCAGCTGGTCGGCCATCTGCCAGAACTGGTCACCGGTGCGCTGGAACCCGAACATCGAGTAGAAGACGTAGACCGGGATCAGCGGCTCGCCGTGGGTGGCGTAGGAGGAGCCCGCGGCGATCAGCGAGGCCGTGCAGCCCGCCTCGGAGATGCCGTCGTGCAGCATCTGGCCGGTCGGGGACTCCTTGTACGCCAGCAGCAGCTCGCGGTCGACCGACTCGTAGGTCTGGCCCAGCGGGTTGTAGATCTTCGCCGACGGGAAGAGCGAGTCCATGCCGAAGGTGCGGTACTCGTCGGGCGCGATCGGCACGAAGCGGTTGCCGATGCCCTTGTCCCGCATCAGGTCCTTGAGCACCCGGACGAACGCCATGGTGGTGGCGATGGTCTGGTTGCCCGAACCCTTCTTGACCGCCTTGTACGCGTCGTCGCCCGGCAGCTCCAGCTGACGCGGCCGCACCTTGCGGGTCGGCACGTAGCCGCCCAGCTCCTTGCGGCGGTCGTGCATGTACTGGATCTCCTCCGAGTCACGGCCCGGGTGGTAGTAGGGCGGGTAGCCCTCCTCCAGCTGCTTGTCCGTGATCGGGATGTGCAGGCGGTCGCGGAAGCGCTTCAGGTCCTCGACCGTCAGCTTCTTCATCTGGTGCGTCGCGTTGCGGCCCTCGAAGTTGGGGCCGAGCGTCCAGCCCTTGACCGTCTGGGCCAGGATGACCGTCGGCTGACCCGTGTGCTCGCGGGCCGCCTTGAACGCCGCGTAGACCTTGGCGTGGTCGTGGCCGCCGCGGCCCAGGTGCTGGATCTGCTGGTCGGTCATGCTCTCGACCATCTTGCGCAGCCGCAGGTCGCCGCCGAAGAAGTTCTCGCGGATGTACGCGCCGGTCTCGGTGGCGTACGTCTGGAACTGGCCGTCGACCGTGGTGTTCAGCTTGTTCACCAGGACGCCGTCGCGGTCCTGTGCGAGCAGCGGGTCCCAGCTGCGGTCCCAGACCAGCTTGATGACGTTCCAGCCGGCGCCCCGGAACTGGGACTCCAGCTCCTGGATGATCTTGCCGTTGCCGCGGACCGGGCCGTCCAGGCGCTGCAGGTTGCAGTTGACCACGAAGGTCAGGTTGTCCAGGCCCTCACGCGCGGCGAGCGACAGCTGGCCCAGCGACTCCGGCTCGTCCATCTCGCCGTCGCCGAGGAAGGCGTACACGTGCGAGGCGGAGGTGTCCTTGATGCCCCGGTGCTCCAGGTAGCGGTTCATCCGGGCCTGGTAGATCGCGCCGAGCGGGCCGAGGCCCATCGAGACGGTCGGGAACTCCCAGAAGTCCGGCATCAGCCGCGGGTGGGGGTAGCTGGAGAGGCCGTACGGGGCCTTCGACTTCTCCTGGCGGAAGGCGTCGAGCTGCTGCTCGGACAGTCGGTCCAGGAGGAAGGCGCGGGCGTAGATGCCGGGGGAGGCGTGACCCTGGAAGAAGATCTGGTCGCCGGACTCGCCCTCGGCGTCCTTGCCGCGGAAGAAGTAGTTGAAGCCCACGTCGTAGAGCGACGCGGAGGAGGCGAAGGTGGCGATGTGGCCGCCGACGCCGATGCCCGGACGCTGCGCCCGGGAGACCATGACGGCCGCATTCCAGCGGGTCGCGTTGAGGACCTTGCGCTCGATCTCCTCGTTGCCGGGGAAGAACGGCTCGTCCTTGGTGGCGATGGTGTTGACGTAGTCCGTGCTGCGCATCTCGGGCACGGCGACACGCTTCTCGCGGGCGCGCTCGATCAGGCGGAGCATCAGGTAGCGGGCACGCTCGCGCCCCCGCTCGTCGATGGCCGCGTCAAGCGACTCCAGCCATTCCGCGGTCTCCTCGGGATCGAAGTCCGGGACCTGACTCGGAAGGCCGCCAATGATGATCGGGTTGCGATCGGATCCGGAAGCCACGCTGTTCCTTCACTGTCGGTCGAAACTGAGGTGTGTCGCGCCGCCTCCATCGTGCTACCGCGCTCGGAGATCCGTCATCTCTACCGATCGGTAACCGCTGCGCCCGGTAGGCGGAGCGGTCTGGCGGCGCGCGGAGCAGGCGCTATTGCCTGCGCCCCGCACCACCGGGTGTTACGAACAGAGGTGGTCCGACCTGGTTGCCCGATCGTCCGATGGCGGGCGGTCGGGGTGAGGGCCAACAGGAGACTCTACGCCCGCGCACGCGCGGACCCGAATGCCGTTCGCATCTCGGGCACGCGTACGGCCTGTGGACCGGGGTCACCCGAAGCATCCTTGTCCCATGCAGAGAAGGGCAAATCGGTGTGATTCACGACACGTCGACCGGCGTGTCCCCCTGCGACACGTCAACCTTTGGAGGGGATCGGGGGTCGGGTACTTGCGCGAACCGCCGCGCCCGTGTGGACTACGGCCACAGCCTCGGCATGGATGCCGAGCCGAATACTGGAGGTTATTCCCGTGAGCGCGACCGCGGACCCCGCGGACAAGTCCAACCCGGCCCACCGTCTCGGATTCGAGAAGGACCAGATCATCCAGGAGCTGGGGTACGACGAAGACAGTGACCAGGAACTCCGCGAGGGCATCGAGGAGATCACCGGGACAGATCTCGTCGACGAGGACTACGACGACGTCGCCGACGCCGTCCTGCTGTGGCACCGCGACGACGACGGAGATCTCACCGACTCCCTCGTCGACGCCCTGGAATACCTGGCCGAGGGCGGCCTGATCTGGCTTCTGACGCCCAAGACCGGCCGGGACGGCCACATCGAGGCGTCCGACATCGCCGACGCGGCCCGGACCGCCGGCCTCTCGCAGACCAGCTCGATCGCCATCGCCAAGGACTGGGCCGCCACCCGGTTGGCGACCAAGGCCGCCAAGGCGGGCAAGCGCTGAGCGCCCCTCGCGCCTGAGCCGCGATCCAGGGCCGGGCCCCGTTGGAGCTTCCTCCAGCGGGGCCCGGCCGTTTCGCGTTCCGGGCTGGATCCCCTGCCGGGGGTCGCGTTCGCCGAGGGCGAAAGCGGCCGCCCCGAGCGCCGGCCGCCTCACCCGTTCGGCCGAATCGGGGTCGGCGAATGCAAGGATGGCGCTCGCCGCGCCCGCCGCGCGGCCCTGTCGCGTCAGAAAGGTCCCACCATGGCCATCGAGGTCGGCACCGAGGCTCCGGACTTCGAGCTGAAGAACCAGCACGGCGAGCTGGTCAGGCTCTCCGACTTCCGGGGCGAGAAGAACGTCGTCCTGGTCTTCTACCCGTTCTCCTTCACCGGCGTCTGCACCGGCGAGGTCTGCGCGATCCAGAAGGAGCTGCCGCGCCTGCAGAACGACGAGGTCCAGGTGCTCGGCGTCTCCAACGACTCGCCGTTCACCCAGCGCGTCTTCGCCGAGCAGGAGGGCCTGGAGTACCCGCTGCTCTCCGACTTCTGGCCGCACGGCGAGGTCTCCCGCGCCTACGGCGTCTTCAACGAGGAGAAGGGCTGCGCGGTGCGCGGCACCTTCGTGATCGACAAGGCCGGCGTGGTCCGCTGGAGCGTCGTCAACGACCTGCCGGACGCCCGTGACGAGCAGGAGTACCTGAAGGTCCTCGGCGCGCTCTGAGGCCCCCGCGCGCCCCTTCCCGGGGGTGCCCGACGGGCCCGGCGGGCTGCGGACGGACCGCGGGGCGGGCCCCCGCGCGGATTCGAACAGCCACGCCGGGCCCGTTCTCCGCCCAGGACGGGAACCCGGCACTACGATCGGTCCGTTGGCTGGTCAGAGGCTCGGCGCAATCGTCGCCGCACCTCCGACCGCACCACGGGGGCACCAGTGCGTGCCTCCCGAATCTTGGAGGACAAGTGGGTGTCAGCCTGAGCAAGGGCGGCAATGTCTCGCTCACCAAGGAAGCCCCCGGCCTGACCGCCGTGGTCATCGGCCTTGGCTGGGACGTCCGTACCACCACCGGCACGGACTTCGACCTGGATGCCAGCGCCCTGCTCTGCAACGACCAGGGCAAGGTCGACAAGGACGGCAACTTCGTCTTCTTCAACAACCTGAAGAGCCCCGAGGGCTCGGTCGAGCACACCGGCGACAACCTGACCGGTGCCGGCGAGGGCGACGACGAGGCCATCAAGGTCGACCTGGCGACCGTGCCGGCCGATGTGCAGAAGATCGTCTTCCCGGTGTCGATCTACGACGCCGAGAACCGGACCCAGAACTTCGGCCAGGTCCGCAACGCGTTCATCCGCGTGGTGAACCAGGCCGACAACAAGGAGCTGGCCCGGTACGACCTCTCCGAGGACGCCTCGACCGAGACCGCGATGGTCTTCGGCGAGCTGTACCGCAACGGCGCCGAGTGGAAGTTCCGCGCCATCGGCCAGGGGTACGCCTCCGGCCTGCGCGGCATCGCCCAGGACTTCGGCGTCAACGTCTGAGCCGGGCGGCGGGCCCGCCGGGCCTGACGGAGTACCACCGGGCCGGGGCCGGCCGCGGACGCGAGGGCGTCGGCGGCCGCCCCGGCTTCGTGCTGTCCGGGGCCGTGTCGCTCGGTTTCGTGCTGTGCGGCCTCGTGGCGCCCGGGGCGGGCGGCGGGTGGGGCCCGGCCGGGGGGCCACCGGTTCGTGCGCCCCGGCTTCGAGCCGGTCCGGCGCACTGGAAGGATAGGAGTTCAGGAAGTTCAGCCGGCCGAAGGAGGCCGGGCGGGGCCACGGGGGAATAGACCTTGAGATGCGCCCCGGGAGGAAAGGGAGGAAGGACAGCCATGAGTGTCACGCTCGCCAAGGGTGGAAACGTCTCGCTCACCAAGGCCGCGCCGAATCTGACGCAGGTCCAGATCGGCCTCGGCTGGGACGCCCGCTCGACCACCGGTGCGCCGTTCGACCTCGATGCGAGCGCGCTGCTCTGCTCGGGAGGCCGGGTGCTCGGTGACGAGTACTTCGTCTTCTACAACAACCTGAAGAGCCCCGAGGGCTCGGTCGAGCACACCGGTGACAACCTCACCGGCGACGGCGACGGCGACGACGAGGTCGTGCTGGTCAACCTGGACCTCGTCCCCCCGCAGGTGGACAAGGTGGCCTTCCCGGTGTCGATCTACGACGCCGAGTCGCGCCTGCAGAACTTCGGCCAGGTGCGCAACGCCTACATCCGGGTGGTCAACTCCCTGGACGGGCAGGAGATCGCGCGGTACGACCTGACCGAGGACGCCTCCAGCGAGACCGCGATGATCTTCGGCGAGCTGTACCGCTACGCGGGCGAGTGGAAGTTCCGCGCGGTGGGCCAGGGGTACGCCTCGGGCCTGCGCGGCATTGCCCTTGATTTCGGCGTGAACGTACAGTAACGGCGGCCCGAGACCCGCGTCCGACGCGGTCGACGTCCTCGGCGCCATGAACTCGAAAGGTAACCAAGTCCCGTGTTCCTCCGCACCTTCGGCTGGTCATTCGCGATCACCGTCATCGGGCTGATCGCAGCCGGCCTGCTCTGGGGAGCTGAAGGATTCGGCATCGTGCTGATCCTCTCCATCCTGGAGATCTCCCTGTCGTTCGACAACGCGGTGGTCAACGCCACGGTGCTGAAGCGGATGAACCCGTACTG
This sequence comes from Kitasatospora sp. NPDC001603, assembly GCF_040298365.1. Classification (NCBI taxonomy): domain Bacteria; kingdom Bacillati; phylum Actinomycetota; class Actinomycetes; order Kitasatosporales; family Streptomycetaceae; genus Kitasatospora; species Kitasatospora sp. NPDC001603. Next base: position 80,289 of record NZ_JBEPAA010000011.1, on the reverse strand, counting down.
GCAGAAGATCTTCCTCACCGTCGGCGTGCTGATCGCCGTCTTCGGTATGCGGCTGATCTTCCCGCTGCTGGTCGTCGGCCTCACCGCGCACCTCAGCCCCGCGACCGTCATCGACCTCGCGCTCAACTCCGACAAGACCTACGAGGGTTCCACCTACGCCCAGTACCTGGAGGCCGCCAACCCGGCCATCGCGGCGTTCGGTGGCGTCTTCCTGCTGATGATCTTCCTCGACTTCATCTTCGAGGAGAAGGACTACAACTGGCTGGCCTGGATCGAGCGTCCGCTGGAGAAGGTCGGCAAGCTGGAGGCCTTCTCGACGGTCGTCGCGCTGGTCACGCTGCTGCTGGCGTCCAACTTCTTCGCCGGGGAGCACGCCGAGACGGTGCTGCTCGCCGGTGTGCTCGGCCTGGTCACCTACCTCTCCGTCAACGGACTCTCCTCGATCTTCGAGGCGGGCCTGGAGGAGGAGGCCGAGGAGGAGGAGACGTCCGGCAAGTCCGGGAAGTCCATCGTCCAGGTGGGCGGCAAGGCCGCGTTCTTCCTCTTCATGTACCTGGAGGTGCTGGACGCGTCGTTCTCCTTCGACGGCGTGGTCGGCGCGTTCGCGATCTCCAGCGACATCTTCCAGATCACCCTGGGCCTCGGCATCGGCGCGATGTACATCCGCTCGCTGACCGTCTACCTGGTCCGCCAGGGCACCCTCGACGACTACGTCTACCTGGAGCACGGCGCGCACTACGCGATCGGCGCGCTCTCGGTGATCCTGCTGGTCGGCATCGAGTACCACATCCCGGAGATCGTCACCGGCCTGATCGGTGTCGCCTTCATCGGCCTCGCCCTCGGCTCGTCGATCCTGCGCAACCGCAAGGAGGCCGCCGCGGGCGGCGGCGGGGACGACCACGAACTGGCGAGCGCCGGCAAGTAGCGCTCCGCACCCGGGGCCGTCGCCCCGGGGCCCGACGAGAACGGCCGCCCCCTCCGGTGAGGGGGCGGCCGTTCTGCGTGCGTGGTGCTCGGTTCGGTTGTCCCCGCTGCGGGAGGGTCAGCCGAGCTGCTGCTCGATGGCGCGCAGCTTGCGCTCCAGCGAGTCCAGCTTGGGCATCGACAGGGTGTCGTCGTCGGCCGTCAGGTCGATGGTCGAGCTGCGGTAGGAGGACGACGAGGAGCCGCTGCCGAGGTAGGACGAGTCGCCGAACGGGTCGGTCGAGGAGGACCCGACGGCGGCCCGCGGGCGGCGGCCGGCCTCCAGGGCGCTCAGCGAAGCGGGTTCCAGCACGGAGCGGCCGGTCTGGGAGGTGGCGTCGGCGTCAGCGGCTAGGGCAGGCTCCGAAGCGTTCGGGCCGTCTCCGGCAGCGGTGAGCGCGGGCACCTGACGGCCGCCGCGGGCCCGGGCCAGCATCCCGCTCTGGCGGGAGATGGCCTTGAGCTCGGCGCGCTCGCGGCGGTCGGCGCTGCGGGCGCGCAGCTTGGCGGCCTCCTTCGTCTGGCGCTCCTCGCGGACCTCCTCGACCGCCTCGTCCAGGCTGCGGACGTTCTCCAGCAGCATCAGCGACCAGGCGGCGTAGGTCTCGCGGGGGGCGCGCAGCCAGCGGACGATCCGGATCTGCGGCAGCGGACGCGGGACGAGGCCCTGCTCGCGCAGCGCGGCCTTGCGGGTCTGCTTCAGCGCCCGGTCGAACAGGATCGCGGCCGAGATGGACATCCCGGAGAAGAACTGCGGGGCGCCGTCGTGGGACACGCCGCGCGGGGCGTGCACCCAGTTGAACCAGGCCGAGGCGATCGCGAACACCCAGACCAGCAGGCGCGAACCGAGCGCCGCGTCACCGTGGCTGGCCTCGCGCACGGCGAGGACGGAGCAGAACATCGCGGCGCCGTCCAGGCCGAACGGGACGAGGTACTCCCAGCCGTTGGACAGGCCCAGGTTCTCCTTGCCGAAGCCCACCAGGCCGTGGAACGAGAGCGCGGCGGCGACGCCGGCGCAGCAGAACAGCAGGACGTAGGAGGAGATTCCGTAGATCATCTCCTTGCGCCGGCGGCGCTCCTCGGTGCGCTCCCAGGAGTCACCCGAGTCCTCGTTCTTGGTCGTGTTCTTGAAGCGCAGCGTCGCCACCAGGATGGCGGTGAACAGCAGGGCTGCGCCGCCGATGACGGTCCAGACCAGCTGTATGGAGGTCAGGTTCATTGCGGGTCGGGCCTCGGGTTTCCGCAGGGGACAGGTCACAGTGCGACACAGACGATCAGATCCCGTCGCCGGGACAGGGCCTGACGGTGCGTCCTTGCCGCCGGGCGCCCACCGCGCCCGGGCAGGGGCGGTCGGGACACCTGTGCGGCTAGACGATATCGCGTCCGAAGGGGCGGCATGTTACGGGAGGGGACCTTCGTCCCGCCAGCCGACCCGCCGTCGGCTCCCGGCCGCCGTCGGGTGGTCGGCCGGTGGTCGGCCGGTGTCCCGCCGGTGCACCGTCGGTGTCCGGTTCACGTGGCTGGGTAAGCAGTTCGGGTACCCGGCGGGCGGGCTGATGCCGGATCATTGGGCGACGGACCGCCGGACCGGCCGGCGGCCCTGGGGGAGGACTGGGATGGCCTCGATTTGGGAGTACCTGCGCGGGGAGCGGAACACCCTGGACCCGGGCGGGCAGCACAAGATCACACTCACCAAGTCGACACCGCAGCACGCGATCACCGGGGCCGCGGCCACCACCGGCTACCTCTACGTCAACCTGCACTGGACCACCCGGATAGGAGCGCCGCGCTCCTCGGGCCGGGACGCGCTCAAGCGCTGGTTCAGCCCGCGCATCCTCAGCCCGGTGGAGCCGGACACGCAGCAGGGCGCCCAGCTCAACGTCGACCTCGACCTGGCCTGCATGTACGAACTGTCCGACGGCAGCCGGGGCGTGGTGCAACCGCTCGGCGGCTACTTCGGGGACCTCCAGCGCGCGCCCTTCGTCAAGCTCAGCGGCGACGACCAGTACGGGGCGCCGTCCGGCGAGACGATGTACGTGAACCTGGAGAAGAAGGACCAGTTCAAGCGGCTGCTCATCTTCGTCTACATCTACGACGGCACACCCGCGTTCGAGCAGGCCAACGCGGTGGTGACGATCGTGCCGCAGACCGGTCCGCGGATCGAGATCAAGCTGGAGGAACGCGCCCCGGCCGCCCGTTCCTGCGCGGTGGTGCTGATCGAGAACTCCGGGGACAACCAGCTGACGGTGCGCCGCGAGGTGCGCTACGTCAACGGCTTCCAGGCGGACATCGACCGGCTGTACGGCTTCGGGATGCAGTGGCAGCGCGGGTACAAGGGCCCGTCCGGGCCGGAGTAGCGGCCCCGCGCGGCGGTCAGCGGGGCTGGAACTGCGGGCCCTGCGGCGGCAGCGCGAACTCCTCGGGGGCAGCCGGGGGCTGCGGGGCCGGCAGGGCCTGCTGCTGGGCCTGCTGCTGGGCCTGCTGCTGGGACGGCGGCGCGGTGGCCGACTGGGGGTAGCCGTAGCCGCCCTGCTGCTGCGGTGCGGGCTGCGGCGGGTACCCGTAGGTGCCCTGCTGCTGCGGGTAGGGCTGCTGCGGTGCCTGGTGGGCCGGCTGCGGGTAGCCGTACCCGGGGCGCGGGGCCTGCTGGGGGTAGCCGTAGCCGCCCTGCTGGGGGCCGGGCTGCGGGTACCCGTACCCCGGTTGCCGGGCCGGGGGCGCGGGCGGGACGGTCGGCGCGGTCGTCGGCATCGCGGGCGGCGCCTGCGGCGGCGGGGGAGCGTGCGCGGGTACGGCCGGGGCCGACGCGGGCCGCTGCGGGGCGGCGGCCTGCGCGGCGCCGAGCGGGACGGCGGGCGCCAGGGTGTACGTGCCCGGCTCGGGGCGGGCGACGGGGCGCGGGTCCGGCACGGCGGCGCGCGGGTCGGCCCCCGGCGCGTGCGGGCCCGGCCGGTCGGCCGGACCGGCGCCGCGGGAGTCCGCCGCGCCGTCCTCGACGGTGATCCCGAAGTCGGTGGCCAGGCCGATCAGCCCGGACGCGTAGCCCTGGCCGACGGCCCGGAACTTCCACGACCCGGCCCGGCGGTAGAGCTCGCCCGCGACCAGCGCGGTGACGTCGTCGTTCTCGGGCATCGCGAACTCGGCGAGCGCGGCGGCGCCCTCTCCGGCGCCGGCGTCGAAGAGCAGCAGGCGTAGCCCGGTCACGGAGCGGAACGATCCGCCCTCGGAGGAGCCGGCCAGCACCACCCGGTCCACCTCGGGCGGCAGCTTGGCGAGCTCCGCCTCCACGGTGTCGGCGATCTCGGCGCCGGCGGCGGTCTGCTGCTTGGGCAGGTGGCGCACCAGGCCCGACGGGTGCCTCGGCTGGTTGTAGAAGACGAAGTCGGCATCCGAACGAACCCTGCCCTCGGCGCCGAGGAGCAGCGCGGAGGCGTCCACGTCCGGCGCACCGGGCGTGGCGCTCCAGCGCAGCACGGCGCGGACCGCCGCCACCGGCAGTGCGATGTTGGCGCCCTTGGCCATCACGTGCGTCATAGCGGACCATCCTGCCTGTTCGCCACCCCTTCGGACAACGTGACCGGAGGGGGCGCGGCCATCGGACTTTGCCAATGCTTGCGGTTTGTGAAGCGGAGGGTAATCTTCCGAGAATTCGATGTTTCCGAATCGCATTCGACCGGAAGTCGTCCGTACGATAGGCGGCCAGAGGGCCCCGGGGGGTTCGGCGAGGGGGATCAGCAGCGCGCGCCCGGGAACCACCGGGCCCGGTGGACCGGTTAACCATCGTGACGCCCCGCACCCCGCAACGGTGCCCGACGGCCCGCACTCCGACCTCCCGCAGCCCGACTCCCCACCTGATCGCGGCACCCCCCGAGCCGCCTCCGCACCCCCTCCAGGCCCCCTTCCGCACCCCCGAGCACCGCCCGCACCTTCCTGAGCACGAACCCCGCACGCCCCTGAGCACGAACCCCGCCGGGACCGGCGGCCGCAACCCCTGAGGAGAGCACCATGCGCCATTTCGGCCACCTCGCCGACGACGTACGCGGCCGGCTCTTCCTCGAACAGCCCAGGGCCTTCTCGGCGGAGAGCGACGCGGCCGTCCTCGCCACCGCGCTGGGCGCGACCCTCTACAGCCCCGCCACCCGGCCCACGCTGGGTGAGGACATCCGCAAGCAGGCGGGTCGGGGCGTGGTCTCGATGGTGCTCTGCCTGGAGGACGCGATCGCCGACCACGAGGTGACCGCGGCCGAGGCCAACCTGGTGGTGCAGCTCGGCGAGCTCTTCGCGGAGCCGCACGGCGGGCTTCCATCGCGGGGCGGGGCGCCCGGCGCGGCCGGGGAGGCGGCGGTCCGCGACGACCTGCGGGCGCGCGGCGAGGTGCGCCCGGAGATGCCCGGCGGGTGGCTCGGGGAGGTGCGGGGAGTGACGTCCGAGCCGGCCGAGGCCGCCGAAACCTCCATCGCTCGCACACAGGATCTGCCCCTCCTCTTCATCAGGGTCCGAGCCGCCTCCCAGATCACCGACCTCGCCGACCGGCTCGGCCCGGCGATCGGGCTGCTCACCGGTTTCGTCCTGCCGAAGTTCACCGACGAGAGCGGTGGCGAGTTCCTGGAGGCGCTCGCCGGCGCCGAGGCGGCCACCGGCCGCCGGCTGTTCGCCATGCCCGTCCTGGAGTCCCCCGAACTGGCCCACCTGGAGACCCGCCGCGAGCAGCTGTTCGGCATCGCCCGGCTGCTCGACAAGCACCGGGCGCGCGTCCTCGCCGTCCGGCTCGGAGTCACCGACCTCTGCTCCGCGTACGGGCTGCGCCGCTCGCCCGACCTGACCGCGTACGACGTCGCGCTGGTCGCGGCGGTGATCGGGGACGTGGTCAACGTGCTCGGCCGGGCCGACGGCACCGGGTTCACCGTGACCGGTCCGGTCTGGGAGTACTTCCCCGTCCAGGAGCGGATGTTCAAGCCGCAGCTGCGCCGCACCCCGTTCGCCGAGGCGGAGCCCTCCGGGGTGGCCGTGCGCCAGCGGATCATCGACCACGACCTGGACGGCCTGATCCGCGAGATCGAGCTCGACCGGGCCAACGGACTGCTCGGCAAGACCTGCATCCACCCCAGCCACGTCCCCGCCGTGCACGCGCTCTCCGTGGTCACCCATGAGGAGTACAGCGACGCGCGGGACATCCTGGACCAGGAACGCGGCGGCGGCGGGGTGCTGCGTTCGGCGTACACCAACAAGATGAACGAGGCCAAGCCGCACCGGGCCTGGGCCGAGCGGGTGATGCTGCGCGCCGAGGCGTTCGGGGTGGCGAGGGAGGACGTCAGCTTCGCGGAGCTGCTCTCGGCCTGCCTCTGCGGCTGACCGCGGGGGCTCGTGGCTCGTGGCTCGTGGGTCTCGGGCCTCCGCTTCTCGTACCTATCCCGCTTCTCGCACCGCCGCGCTACCCGTACTTCTCGTACTTCTCGTACCTCTCGTACCTCTCGTACCTCTCGTACCTCTCGTATCTCTCGGACCGACCGCACGACTCGCACCATCGAAGGCAGGACCAGTAGTGACAGCACAGCAAGAGTGGACCGGTCGCTGGGTGGCCGACCGGGCGGGCGTCGGTCTGACCGGCTCGGACCGCCTCCCCGACCTGGTCGGCCTCGCCCTGCGCGAGAACCCCAAGCGCGCCCACCTGCTGGTCTCCACCGTGCTCGGCAAGCACGTCCCGCAGCGCCCGTCCGTGGTGCACGGCGCCGGTCTCGACCTCGGCCGCCTGGTGCGCGAGCTGCTGGGCGAGGAGGCGGCCGCCCGTGCCGTCGTGCTCGGCTACGCCGAGACCGCCACCGGCCTGGGCCACAGCGTCGCCGACGGCCTGGACGCCCCCTACCTGCACTCCACGCGCCGCCCGGTGGCCGGGCTGACCCCGGTCGGCGGCTTCGAGGAGGAGCACTCGCACGCCACCTCCCACCTGCTGCTGCCCGCCGACCCCGCGCTGCTGGCCGGTGACGGCCCGCTGGTCCTGGTGGACGACGAGTTCTCCACCGGCAACACCGTGCTCAACACCATCCGCGAGCTGCACGCGCGCCACCCGCGCGCCCACTACGTCGTGGTCGCCCTGGTCGACCTGCGCGACGAGAGCGACCGCCGCCGACTGGTCGACACCGCCGCCGAACTCGGCACCCGGCTCGACCTGGTCGCCGCGGCCGGCGGCGGCGTCGAGCTGCCGGCCGACATCCTCGCCCGCGCCGCCGCGCTGATCGCCGAGGTCGGCCCCGCGCCGGAGCCGCCCCCGGCCGCCCCCGCCCCGCTGGTCCGGGTCGCCCTCGACTGGCCCGCGGGCCTGCCGGACGGCGGACGGCACGGCTTCAGCGCCGCGCACCGGGCGCAACTCGAAGAGGCGCTACCGCAGTTGGCGTCCCAGCTGGCCGCCGCGCTGGAGCCGGGCGACACCGGCCCGGCGGCGGGCGAGGGCCGGGAGTCCGGCGCGGCCGGCTCCGGCCGGGTGCTGGTCCTCGGCTGTGAGGAGCTGATGTACGCGCCGCTGCGCCTCGCCGGCGCCCTCGCGGACCACCTCCCCGACGGCGAGGAGCGGGTCCGCTACTCCACCACCACCCGCTCGCCCGTCCTCGCGGTGGACGACCCGGGCTACGCCATCCGCACCCGGCTCTCCTTCCCCGCCCACGACGGTCCGCAGGACGGCGGTTCGCGCGAGCGCTTCGTCTACAACGTCGCCCCCGGCGCCGACCCGGCCCGCCGCTTCGACGCGGTGGTGCTGGTGGTCGACGACGTGGCCGACACCCCCGAACTGCACGACGGCGAACGCTCCCTGCTCGCCCAGCTGCGGCAGGTCACCGACCGGGTGGTGCTCGCCGTGCTGCCCTCGCACCGGCCGGTCCCGGCCGTCCGGCCGCAGCGGAGCGCGCTGCCTACGCCGCTGCACGGCCCGGAGTTCTCCTCCTACCGCGCCGACGAGGTCTCCTGGCTGCTCAAGGACCTCTCCGACGTCCCGCTGGAGGCCCCGACCGAGGAGCGCGAGGAGGCCGTCCAGAACGGCGGCGCCCACTACGCGGAGTCCCTGCCGGTGGAGTACCAGCCCAGCCCCGAGTACCAGGAACTGTTCCACCAGGCCCTGCGGATCTCCGCCCGCCGGATCGCGCTCGCCGTCGGCACCGTCGCGGAGACGCTGCTCCGCGAGCGCGGCCGCGGCCTGGTGCTCGCCTCGCTGGCCCGGGCCGGCACCCCGGTGGGCGTCCTGATCCGTCGCTGGCTGGCCTTCGCGCACGGCCTGGACACCCCGCACTACGCCGTCTCGATCATCCGCGGCCGCGGCCTGGACCCGGTCGCCGTCCGCTACCTGGACGCCCACCACCACGCCCCCGACGTCGTGTTTGTGGACGGCTGGACCGGCAAGGGCGCGATCACCCGCGAACTCGCCGAGGCCCTGGCCGGCACCGCCTTCGACCCCGAACTGGCCGTCCTGGCCGACCCCGGCCGCTGCGTGCGCACCTACGGCACCCGGGACGACTTCCTCATCCCCTCCGCCTGCCTCAACTCGACCGTCTCCGGCCTGGTCTCCCGCACCGTGCTGCGCACCGACCTGATCGGCCCGGACGACTTCCACGGCGCCAAGCACTACACCGAACTGGCCGGCGGGGACGTCTCCGGCGCCTTCCTGGACACCGTCGCCGACCACTTCGCCGAGGTCCTGGACGAGGTGCGGACGGCGGCCGACCGGCTCGCCGCCGAGGACCGCACCCCCGACTGGGCCGGCTGGGCCGCCGTCGAGCGGATCAGCGCCGAGTACGGCATCGACAACGTCAACCTGGTGAAGCCCGGCGTCGGCGAGACCACCCGGGTCATGCTGCGCCGCGTCCCCTGGCGGGTGCTGGCCCGCCGCGGCACCGGCGCCGACCTCGACCACGTCCGTCTGCTCGCCGCCCAGCGCGGCATCCCCGTCGAGGAGGTCGACGACCTGCCGTACTCGTGCGTCGGCCTGATCCACCCCCGCTACAGCCGGGGAGCGACCGGCGCCTCCGGCACGGCCGTCCTGGTGAAGGAGTCCTGAACCCGATGAGCAGCCCCAGTGGTTTCCTGGTCGCGAGCGACCTCGACCGCACCCTGATCTACAGCAACCGCGCCCTCGCCCTGGACGTGCCCGACCGGCTCGCACCGCGGTTGCTCTCCGTCGAGGTGCACGACGGCAAGGCGCTCTCGTTCATGACCGAGCAGGCCGCCGGGCTGCTCGTCGAACTCGCCCGCGAAGCCCTGCTCGTCCCCGCCACCACCCGGACCAGGACGCAGTACGAACGGGTCAACCTGCCCGGCCCGACGCCCGGTTGGATCCCCGCCTACGCGATCTGCAGCAACGGCGGCCGGCTGCTCGTCGACGGCGTCCCGGACGAGGACTGGCAGGCCGAGGTGGCCGGCCGGCTGGCCACCGCGTCGGTGCCGCTGGCCGAGGTGGTCGAACACCTGGCGCTCTGCGCGGACCCGGAGTGGACCCACAAGCGCCGGGTCGCCGACGAGCTCTTCGCCTACCTGGTCGTCGAACGCGCCGAGCTGCCGGCCGGCTGGCTCGACGAACTCACCGGCTGGTGCGCCGAGCGCGGCTGGACCGTCTCGCTGCAGGGCCGCAAGGTCTACGCCGTCCCGGCGCCGCTGAGCAAGAGCGCGGCGCTGGCCGAGGTGGAGCGGCGCGTCGGCGGCGCCACCGTGCTGGCTGCCGGCGACTCGCTGCTCGACGCGGACCTGCTGCTGGCCGCCGACGCGGCCTGGCGCCCCGGGCACGGCGAACTCGCCGACAGCGGCTGGACGGCCCCCGGGGTCACCGCACTCGACCAGGTGGGCGTGGCGGCGGGGGAGGAGATCATCCGTCAGTTCCTGGCCCGTGTCCGGGGCGGGGCAGGCGTGGGTGTGGGTGCGACTGCGGGTGCGACTGCGGGCCCGGAGGTTTCGCGGGCCGTCGGTACGGAGGGCCCGCGGACCGCCGACTCGGACGGCGGGCCGGAGGCCGGCTCGCTGGAGTCCGTGGCCAAGGGCTGAGGCCAGGCGCCGCCGGCCGGTCCCCGCTCAGGTCAGCCGCAGCAACCGCCGCCGCAGCAGCCGCCCCCGCCACCGGACGGGGCCTGCTGCGCGGCGCCGCCGGACGCGCCGCCGGTGACGGCGACGGCCGACAGCAGCTTCACGGTGTCCTCGTGCCCCTGCGGGCAGACCGCGGGGTCGTTGGCCTGCGCCATCGTGCGGCGGAGTTCGAAGGTGGCCCCGCAGGAGCGGCAGCGGAAGTCGTAGCGTGGCATACCGGCAGGGTAGCCCGGCGCGGGCCGGCGGTGCAGGGGGCCCGCACGATCCGTGGGGGCACCGGGGCTGCCGGGGCCGCCAAGGTCGCCGGGCCGCCGGCGGGGTGGCCAGGGGCGGCTCGCGCTACCGGTGGCCGCCCAGGTCCTCGCGGATCAGCTCCACCACTTGCGCCGCCGTCTCCCGCACCGCCGCCAGCTCGGTCAGGAAGTGCCAGTAGTCAGGGTGCCGGCCGGCCGTCTCCAGCGCCTCGACCGCCCGGTCCAGCCGGCCGACCGCCGCGTCCAGCGGAGCCGCGTGCCGCGGGTCCGGCGCCTGCCGCCCCGCCATCGCGAGCCGCTGGGCGTCCCGGAGCGCGAAGCGGGTCCGCTCGATCTCCCGGTTCGGATCGTGCTGCACCTCGTTCAGCTGCCGCAGCCGCTCGTTCACGGCGACCACCGAGCCGTCCGCGGTGTCCAGCAGCGCGCGCACCGTGCCGAGCGCACCGGTCGCGTCCGGCCAGCGCTGCTCGTCGCGCGCCCGCGCCGCCTCGGCGAGCTTCTGCTCCGCCGCCCGCCCCGCCTCCGCCACCTGGTCCGGCACCCGCTGGAGGTCCTGCCAGCACGCCGTGGCGAACCGCCGCCGCAGCTCGCTCAGGGCCGGCTCCACCGTGCCGGCCTTGGTCTCCAGCGCCTGGATCCGGGTCCGCAGGCTCGCCACCCGCCGGTCGATCTCCCGGGCCCGCTCCGGCAGGTGCTCCGCGTCCGCCGTGATCGCGTCGGCCCGCTCCTTCACCCGCTCCGCGCGCTGCAGCGTCGCCGCCACCCCGTGCCGGCCCGCGCCCTCGTTCAGCCGGCCCAACTCCGGGCTCAGCTCCGCCAGCCGGGCCGCCAGGTCGTCCGCCTTCAGCCCCGCGCCGCGCACCGCCTCCAGCGTGGTGGTCGCGGTCAGCAACGACCGCTTCGCCCCCTCCACCGCCGGGGTCACCCGCATCAGCTGCGACTCGGCGTGCTGCAGCACCGGCTGCAACCGCTGCAGGAAGCCGTCCAGCTCAGCCTGCGCCGACCCGAGCTGCCCCTTCACGTCCTGCAACTGGTGCCGGGCCCGCGCCGCGGCACCGGACTCCAGCTCCTCGGCATCCAGATCGTGCGCGTCCAGCGCCGCCAGGTAGTTCACCGTCACCTGGTCCACCCGGCCGGAGATCGCCTCGAAATCCGCCGCCGCCCGCTGCGCCGTCGCGCCGTCCTCCGCCGCGCGCACCGTCTCCACCGCCAGCCGCACCTCGCGCTGGGTGGAGTCCAACTCGTAGAACGCCTGCTGCGCCGCGTCCCGGGCCGCCTTCGCGTCCGCCCGCACCCCCTCGCCGCCGCGCCGGCCCCACCAGCCCCCGCCCGTACCGAACGACGCCGCCCCGGCGGCGCCCAGCGCGCCCGCGATCACCAGCGGCAACACCAGGGCCTCGGCCACCGCACTCCCCGGCCGCCGCCCCCACCCACTCCCGTCGGCCACCCTCACTGCGCGCTCCCTGTTCCGACCGCTGATCCACTGCCCATTGTTCCCGATCGCCCCACCACACCGGCACCCCCACCCATCCCACTCCCCGAGCACCCGCACCACACCACCCCCCGGGACCAGGTACTCTAGGCAGTCGTCGTGCCCCCACCGGGCCGCGACGGGGGGCGCGTAGCTCAGTGGTAGAGCGCTGCTCTTACAAAGCAGATGTCGGCGGTTCGAAACCGTCCGCGCCCACAGCCACGAAGGGCCAGTTCGGAGGAGTCTTCCTCACGAACTGGCCCTTAGTCCTGTGCGGGGTCTCAGTCGGACTGTGCCACCGGCGTGCCAGATCCCGGTGCTGGGAACCGCTGGGCCAGCCAGGCCTCGACTGCCTCCTTTGAGACGTAGCCGTGCTCCCGGAGCAGGTCGACGATGTCCCGCCCGCTGATCAGCACGACGGGATGCTGGTCGTCCCGGATCTCCTCCTGCATCTGGCGGTGGAAGTACGACGTGGTGACGAGCACACCGAAGTTGCGGTGGCGCAGGCGTGAGATCAGCCGGCTGCCCTCCTTGACGCCTACGGAGTGGCTGGGGGAGTAGCACTTGGCTTCGAGGGCGAAGTCGATGGCTATTCGGTCGGTGGGCGGGCCCAGGTGATACTGGCCGACTGCATCGCGCCCGCCGTCGCTGGTGCGGCGGGTCACCTCCACCTGCCCGGTTGCCGGCGCAAGCAGCCGCCACAGCTCGACCGCGCACGCTTCGAAGTCGTGCTCGCGGCCTCGGAAGTGCTCGCGGACTGCCTTCAGGACGGCCTGGGATGCGGGGTCGCCCGGCAACTGCTCGGCCTGCGTGCGGATGACCGTTGTCGCCGGGGCGGTGAGCGGTACGTAAGCGCGGGCCTCAACCCACGTCCGCCAGACATCGGGGCATCCGCCGTCCAGCGGGTCGCCGCCGCCGAGGACATGCTGGATCCAGCCTCGGGGAATGACGGCCTGGTCCAGGACGGTGAAGCGGGACCGGTAGTTCTGGAAGCGTCGGCCGCTGGTTGTACGCCAGATAGCGGCAAGTTCGTCATCAGAGGTCAGCGCCGGGCCGCCCGGTGCGACCAGCCCGCGGAACCGCACGCCGCGGCCGCTGGAGCCAGCCTTCTCGAAGAGGAGGAACGGCGGGATCAGGCGCCGCTCCGCGGGCCCTGCATGAGAGGCCTCGAAGGTGTCCCGCAGCAGGTGGTTCCCGCCCCGCGGGGTTTCGTGCAGCTCGTGGCCGGGAGTCCGGTTGTCCCCGTAGTAGGTGAAGGCGCCGGTCTGGGCGTCGAGCGTGTCCGGCCAGTCGGGCTGGCGTCCGGTCGTGTAGAGGACGGCCAGGCGTACGGTCTGCTTCCACGGTGAGCCAGCCATGCGGAAGCCGCCTTGGTTGCCTACGCCGGGGATCAGCCGGTTGATGGGGTCGTCTGAGCTGTTACCTCTCGTGCCTCCCGGATAGAAGGCGTCGAGCTGGAGGTCGACGCCGCCCAGTTCCTCGAAGGCTGCGGCGGGCTGCTCGATCTGCGGTGACGGTGTGCTGGGCGCGGGCACGTGCGCGGGCTCGTTTCTGCTCGGCGGGCAGTACGTCTGTGCGAACAGGGAGTCTCTCGCGTGCGTGATCAAGCGCTGACACGGGGGCAGTTCTCGCGGGAGAGGAGGCACGAGTGAGGCCGGCCCGGGAGATCGGACCGGCCTCATTGCCTGGCGCGGCTACTGACTGGATTGCGGGGGCTGTTCGTCGCCCTGGAGTGCCTTCCGGACGGCTGCACCCATGCGGTCGGCGATGGCACGGTCCCGGTCGCTGGTCATGTGCTGGTAGATCGCGGCCCGGGTGCTGCTGTGGCCCATCCTGGTCATGAGCTCCCGCGTGCTGGCCCCGTTCTGCGAGGCGAGGGTGTTCCCGGTGTGCCGGAGGTCGTGGAAGTGGGCATCTTCACTCACCCCGGCGGCCGTGCGGGCCCGGATCCAGTCGTCCCGGAAGTTGCTCCGGCGGAGCTTGCCGCCGCGAGGGCCGATGAAGAGGTGCCCATCCGGCCCGGCGCCGGCGAAGTGGTCGAGGTGATTCGCCATGTCGGCCACGATCTCGGCGGGGAAGGCCACCGGCCGGAAGCCGGCGCGGCTCTTCGGCGCCTTGTCGTACAACCGTCCGGTGTTCAGCTCCGCCTGGTTGCGCTGCACCCGGACGAACCGGCCATCCAGATCGACGTGCCTACGGCGGAGCGCGGCCAGCTCACCGAAGCGCAGCGTAGTGATCGCGGTCAGCAGGACCAGGGCTCGCCAGCGAGGGCCGATCGCCTCAGCCACGGCGAACACCTCGGTGACGGAGAGGACAGGACGCTCCGGGACGTCGCACGTGTCGGCGCCTTTGGGGCGGGGTACTCCTTGACGTCGTGCACCGTCCAGAGGCGGCACAGGTCGGCGACCACAACGGCCACGGAGTCGATGTCGCAGGTCACGCGGATCCGGATCACTGGTGCACCTCCAGCGCGATTCCGGAGCCGAGGCAGTCGAGGCACGTGGCTTCCTGCTCGGCGAGCTGGCGGCGGCGCGGACCACGGCCGGTGTAGACGACCTCGGTGATCTGACCGGTGCCCTCGCAGGGCTGGCAGGGCGCGGGCTTGGGCGCCGACGGGCGCTTGCGGGCGGCCACGGCGGTCACCGGTTCACGCGCTGGGCGCGGGCGGCGGCACGGGCGTCGCGGGCGACCTCGGCGGCGTCGCGGTCGCCCGGGTTGGCCTTGGCGATGCGCTCCAACAGGTCGGCTTTATCAGCCAGCAGCGGACCGGGGTTGGCACCCCTCTCGGCGTTGGCCTTGAGCCGGCCGATGAAGGCGCCGATCTCGGCGATGGAGGGCTTGTGGGACACGGGCGTTCTCCTTCGGTTCGGGGCATGGCGGGGGTAGGGACTTGGCGCGGGGTGGTCACGCCGACCGTGGGCGGGGGCTCTACTCGGAGGCCGGAACCGGGGCGAAGATCGGCGGTGCCGAGGGCATCGGCGGGACGCTCACCGCAGCGGCAGCCGATGCGACCTGCGGGCGGAAGGCCGCGAGGCGCGGCAGCGTCGGCACCAGGTGACGGAAGTTCGCGCAGCGGTCAGCGACTTCAGAGAGCGAGCGATACGGCGTGCGGATCTCGGACCAGCGGCCCGAGGTGTCACCGGCGACAGCAACCCCGGGCATGTCGGGGCTGATCCGGGTAGCGGCGAGCATGGCCGTCTCGGAGATGTCGCCGAGGCCCATGCGCGCGGTCTCCAGGTCGTTGACCCGGTGGACAGTGCGGCCGGTGAGCTGGGAACGGAGCAGCGTCGCGCCCTTGCCCAACTCCGAGCCGAAGCGCTGACCCGAGATCTCCAGGAAGATGCCGGCGGCGCGGGCGAGTTGGGCGAGCCGGATGAGCGCGATGACGATCTGGTTCCGGCGTTCCTCATCGGCCTTACCAGCGGCGAGGAAGAGTTCCGCGATCTCGTCCACCAGGACCACGATGGGTACCGGCCGGACCTTGGCGGGCAGGCCCCAGATGTCGGCGGTCACGTCCTCAGCAGCTACCGAGCCGGGGACACCCTGATGGGCGCGGATCAGGTCGTACCGGTCGTCCATCTCGACCAGCAGCGCCAGCAGCAGTCCGAGCGCTTCGCCCGGATCGGTGGCCAGGGCGGACAGCCGCGGGGCGAAGGGGCGCTGTTCCACACCGCGCTTGCAGTCGATACCCACCAGGGCGACCGGCTGAGCGGCCAGGCCATGGACCAGGTTCCGGGTGAACATCGACTTGCCGGACTGGTTGGCGCCGAGATTGAGCCCGTTGGGCACCTGCCGGAAGTCCCGGTAGTGGACGCTGCCGTCGGCCCGGACTGCGACCGGTACCCGCAGCAGGCCGGCGGACTTGGCGGTGACCCGGCGCGGCATGCGGACGTTGCGCAGGACGTCGAAGCCGACCACCCGCAGGTCCACCACGCCGGGCTTGACCTCCGAGGCGTACACCGCGTGGACACCCCAGGCGTGCCGCAGACGCTCGGTGGCGTTCAGCATGTCGGCCGTCTCCTGGCCACGGGCGAGCCGGAGCCGAATCCGCAAACCGGTCGAACTGGCAGTGATGCTACGGATCTTGGGCATCGCGGGGCGCGCCGGCCGGTTGGTGGCCGAGGAGGCCATCGCCCGCCAGAACGAGGGCTCGACGGTGAGGCCGCACGCCTCCATCACGTTCTCGTAGTCGCGCCGGATGCGGTGGACGGTCAGCGGCAGGCCGACGGTCGCCCAGTAGGTGCGCGGGAGCTTGGCCCTCGCGTAGAGGGCGCCGGAGCCGAGAGCCGCAGCGGGGACACCCAGCTCCAGGAGCGCCGTCGTCAAGGCGTCCATGGCGATCAGGCGCTCGCGCCGGCGAAGGCCGGAGCGGAAGTGACGGTCACGGCGTCGGCGCGGAACGCGATGCCCGAGCGCTTCTGACCGTTGAACTCGTTCTCCCACGGCCGCGCGATCAGCCGGGTGACACTGACCAGCATGCCGGGCGCCAGACCGTCCGGGATGCCCGGCTGTGGGACGGTCAGGGACAGGATGTCGGCCTCGCCGTTGGCCACGAAGGTGACGTCCAGGGTGACCAGCGGCGCGCCGGTCTCGGTGTCCATAGCCATCTCGCCGGTGCGGCGGTCCTTGAGCTTCGGGCGGGGCGCTTGGGCGACCATCACCAGCGCGGCGGTCGTGTCGACGGGGATGAAGCGCATGAGCTGGGCTCCTTCATCTGGTCCGGGGGGAGCTATCGACCCTCGGAGCAGCCTCACCACGGCAGATGCCGGGTGTCATCAGCACCTCATGAGATCTTGTCTTCAAGTCCTCATTAGGAGTTGCTGTCCCCATGACTATGACGGCTCATCAGCTAGTCGTCAACACCTCTTTAGGACCTAGGATGAGCGGGAGACCTCGACAGGACGGTGACCAGCACCATGGCGAAGCGCTACGAGCAGATCGCGGCCAAGCTCACGGCCCAGATCGACGACGGAACCCTGCCTCCGGGCGAGCGGCTCCCCGCCGAGACTGAGCTGGCCGACATCTACGAGGTGAGCGTCCCGACCGTGCGCCAGGCGGTCGGCGTCCTCCAGAGCCAAGGGCTGGTGGACAAGCAGCACGGCCGGGGCACGTTCGTCCGCCGGCAGCCGACCCCGGTCACGCGCGACAACCTGCGGCACCAGTGGGAGAAGGACCGCGCCCGCGAGTCGGAGGCGGAGCGGCTGAAGACCGGCGCCACCGAGCACGACACCGGGCTCACCGTGAACGATCTCGTGTTCGCGGCCAAGTACGAACAGACGCCGGCGGATGCCGACCTGGCCGCCGCGTTCGGCGTCCCCGAGGGGACCATGCTGCTCCAGCGCACCTACCGCACCCGCTACAGCGAGGAGCGCGCACCGTTCAACGTCGCCCGGTCCTACCTCGTACTCGACATGATCGAGGGGAACCCGGAGCTGCTCCGCGAGGACCGGGAGCCGTGGCCGGGTGGCACGCAGAACCAGCTCTTCAGCGTCGGCATCGAGCTGGACCGCGTCGTGGAGACCTTCCGCGCTCGGCCCCCGACGCCGGAGGAAACCGAAGAACTCGGCCTGCCGATGGGTGTGTCCGTGATCCTCCTCCGGAAGACTTGCATCGACACGACAGACCGCGTGGTCGAGGTCGCCGATGTGGTGCTCCCGGGTGACCGTACCGAAATGGTCTACACAACCAAGCTGAACAGGTGGTGAGCATGACCAACCTCGTTACCGTCATCACGGCCGTCCACGGCCCGAGCGCCGAGTATCTGGCGGATGCCTACAAGTCCTTGCTGGAGCAGGATCTGCCGGAAGGGTGGGACTGGCAGTGGGTGATCCAGGAAGACAGCGAGACGGACGACGTCGCCCCGCACGTCCCGGACGACGCTCGGATCAGCTTCGGCCAGGGCCGGCACGGGCGGGCGGGCATGGCGCGCACGATGGGGCTGTCCCGGGCCACCGGGCAGTTCGTGAAGGTGCTCGACGCCGACGACATGCTTCCGCCGGGGACGCTGGCCCGGGATCTTGCTGTGCTCACCAGCCGGCCGGACGTGGCGTGGACGACTTCCCGCGTGCTCGACCTGTTGCCGGACGGCAGCACGGTGGGCTTCGACCAGGACCCGCCGGCCGGACCGGTCGAGCGCTGCGAGGTGCTGGAGCACTGGAAGGCCCATGACTTCCGTGCTCAGGTGCACCCGGCGACGCTGTGCGTGCGACGGGACCTGCTGCTCGCGCTCGGGGGATGGATGGCACTGCCGGCGTCCGAGGACACTGGGCTACTGCTGGCACTCAACGCCGTCAGCCGCGGGTGGTTCATCGAGGAGACCGGACTCCTGTACCGGAAGTGGCCCGGACAGAGCACCCACCAGGCGGCGCACAGCCAGGAGGTGGAGCGGGCGGCCCGGATGGCGGTCGTCCAGGCCCGGGCGGAGGCGCTCTTGGCACTGAAGAACTGGCGGATCGACGCCGGTTGAGCGTGACGCGGCAAGACCGGCCCCGGCAGATCGCTGGGGCCGTTTTTGCTGCCCGAGTCAGGCCCGGTCGGTCGACTCGCCGGCGGCCCGGGCGCCAGGCAGCAGCAGCCCACGAGCGGTGTGCCGGTCACCCTCGAAGCGGCCCCCGACACCAAGGTCGGCGCGAGCGGCCTCATGGAACCGGTTGATCGCCTTGAACGCTTCGGTGTGCAAGGCTCGCCAGTCAGCAAGAGTGCCGTCGACCATCCCGCGGGCCTGCCAGCCGATCGCTGCAAGGGTCTCCTGGATCGCGTGAGCTGCCTCGATCACCTCGTCGCCGGCGAGCAGCATGACCCGTTCGAAGGCCTTGGCCTGGTCCCCGCCAGCCTCGGTCAGCTCCATCGACAGCTCGTGTTCAGTACGAGGCATCTGCCGGATCTCTTCCCGGACTTCGTACAAGAGGACCGAGATGTGGATCGTGGTCCGGACCTGCCCGACGTAGTCGGCGTAGGCGTCCAGCTTCTTCTCGTCCCAGCGGAGCCGCAGCGCGTCCTTGCGCCTGCTTCGCTCCATCAGGCTGTTCGTCAGGTATGTCGTGAGCCCACCGAGAACCACGGCCGCGATGGTCACAAGCTGGGTGATCGTATCCATGTCCCCCGCGCAGGATGGTGAAGAACCGTCAGTTCAGAGCTTGCCGATCATAGGCGGCCAGCGGGCCCAGGAGCAGGGGAGGGGGAGGTGAGAGGGGGTGGGTGAAGGGGAGGAGGGATGCGTAAAACTCTTCTCTACGGGTTCAAGGGCGCGCACAGCGCGCCAGCGCGCGGCCCTGCCGCTCGCCGCCGCTCCTGTCTGCGCCCCGCGACGGCGGCGGCCGGCCGCGCCAGGCGGGAGGACATGGGTACAGGTCACTACCGGCCGTGGCTGGTGACGGGCGGCTCCACGGTTTTACCCACCTGCCAGGACCGGGACCCGCGTCGAGCAAGACCGGGGGGCCACTCGGCCAAATTGCAGTCAGGCCCAAAAGCCCTGACCGAGTCGCAACAGCTTACGGCCCCCCGATCATGCTCGACCCCAGACCAGCCAGGACACCGGCCAAAACCGCTCCGCCGCCCGCGAGAGTACGCTTATCCACCCTGCTCATTGGGCAGTGCGCGTTGAGATTCCATCTCCTGGCATTTGGCTCGAGTTCGGAGGATTGGGATTTAGTGAAACTAGAGACCACGCCCGGTTGATCCAGCTCCCCCGCTGAACGTGATCTACGTGATTGATTCAAACTACCTCTGGCGACCACCCCCACTAGATGCCCGCTGTCGAGGCCGGTTCATCCCGCGAGTAAGCGCATTATGCAAAACTATTTCTTGATTCAAGTCGAGTCGCGCTCGGGGGTTCTGGTAAATGAAATTAAGGTACGGATTTGAGTGTGTTGACGTGGAATTTGCGATCGCACCGATTCGATGCATCTGATGCAAGGCGACAACTAGATCCAGATCTCGGTACCTCCTGTCCGCAGACGCTGCTGACCGAAGGGTGGACGCAAAGAATCTGTTCCCATTTAGGGTGTGTAGTAAGTCCATAAACTTTGGTGTCCATATTCGACCGAGCGCAAGGAATAGCCCGGAGCGAACCTCATCTACGAAGTATGCTGCTGCATAGTCCTTTGCGCCTTCCACGACCCCTCTGGAGACTGGCAATCCTCTGGTGGGGGAATGGTGGGCAATATAGCTCAGAAGCTTAAGGTAATCGCGGGGGGTGTATCTGGTGTATGACATCAGATAAGAATCTATCTCTTCCCCCTTGCGGCCATACCAGACCTCTCTTGGCAGGTATTCCTCGACCAGATTAGCAACCTTCCGGCCGGCACCCACCGAGGCCTTGTGCTCGGCAAGGTCAAACAGGTGGCTATCCTGTGGTTGCCGTGAACTAGGGAACCAGTCAAGTATGACGGATGAACCGTCAAGCAGCTTTCGTGCGTCAGGAATATCGAGACCGAAGTAGAGATCGCTCCGACATGACACGGCTATTCTTGCGGCACTTCCACATTCGTGGAATATGTTACTGAGACTGTTTGCTGCAATCATCAGCCCGGTCAATATTTGCCAGCGGGCGGTGTCATCTTCACCTATGGTGAGGCTATCCAGCCCATCCACGAAAAGGAAGTGAAGACTGTCTGTCTCGAAGTTTGCCACTAGTCGCTTGATTGCATCGGTGACCGCATAGAAAGGATATGAATTACTGATGCGCTCGAATGAAACTCCTGCTTCAAGCCCTGGAGGGTGCGCCTTTAGATCGACGTGCGCCAGCTTGAAGACGGTGTCGCGAATATTGTCGACAGGCAATAGGTGTCTACCCTTTAGGGCGTCAACAGTTACCTTGAAGTTTCTGTCCCTATGGCCGGGGGCGCCTTGATCCTTCTCTAGTGACGCCATAAACTCCAAGAGTAGCAGGTAGCTCCAAATTGCAGGCACCCGAGATTGGGCTGTTTCTCCACCGACATCGATGCCTGCTAGGTCGATGAACGGGAATTCATTGAGATTTATTTTACGAACGAACCAATTGGGATTCTGCTGAGACCTGAGTCTAATGTGCTCCAATATTGCAGACTTGCCCGCTCCTTTGGGGCCGAGGATCATCCATATATTCCCCTTCTCTATTTCTCTGCAAATATTGAATGGGTCATAGAATCCCGACAGGAGTAGCTCGGGAAAGCGTGAAGCCTCCCTTTCTGCCGACTCCAGCCCAAACTTCAGATCGTGAAATGGTAAGGTGTTCATCATTTCCGCCACTCTCTGTAGGTGGCGATTGTGCGGAGTGTGCAGCTATCCTTCTATAAGTCAAGCGTAGGAGCGTTGCGCCCGCGTGTCAGCTGGTCGTGGCCGCACGGCCTGTGGTCGCCATTCGCAATGCGTTGTGTGCCGTGTAGGGCTTCGCCATGGTTGCGGCTGCAACAGTAGAGCAGCGGAGTGCAGCGGCCATGGCGGCGAGAGCTGACTGCTGGCCGCCACCGCCTGGGAGGCCGGGATCGGAGGCCTCCCGCTCGCCCTGGCGGGTTGGCTTGAGGAATGGCCCCGTGCCACAGGCGTGCCAGAACGGGCGGTACGTGGCAGTGAATCGCGGGCGCCAGCGGTGCGGAGGAGGGCGGGCGGCCAGAGCGGGTGGGCCGCAGGTCAGCGCCAGGGTCGCACGCCAAGCCTTACAAAGCAGATGTCGGCGGTTCGAAACCGTCCGCGCCCACCAGCCCGAATGCCCCGGACCGATCATGGTCCGGGGCATTTGACATCTCGGACCGACATCAGTGACGACGCTTGAGCAGTCGGTCCATGTTCCCGAGCGCCTCGCGCTGGGTGTCCTGGGCCACGTGATCAGGTGAGGTTGGCGGGAAGAGTCCGGACTCGCCCGCCCTTCCCATGGCGTACATCGAGAGCGCCGGCCCCTTCCAGCTGCGCGAGCGCGCGCCGGACGGTTTCCCGAGCGGCACCAGTCCTCTGGGCGAGTCGAGTGTCTGAGCGATCGCGGTGAGTTGGTCGAGCACCGGTACCTTGGGCTCGGCGCCAGGACATCGAGCGCGCGCTTCACCGTGGTGCGGGCGACGGAGTACTCCTCCACCAGCGCGGCTTCAGAGGGAAGCGACGTCATCGTAGAGTCCCTGCCAGAGGGCCTTTCTGGTCGCCGGTGCAGATGTCGCCCACCGGCCGGCCCGCGGAGTCGACAGCGGCATGGACCTTGCTGCTCAACCCGCCCCGGGAGCGGCCGAGTCCGGCTCTCGCGGCCAGTCCGGACGACTCATGGTGGGCCCGGACGATCGTCGGCCCAGGTCGGGACGGTTGTCCTGGTCTGGGCCGCAGGCGTTTGCGGGGAGGGGGCGGGTGGGCGGATTGATCATCGGGGGAGCGGGTAGCCCCGGGGCATGATCGGAGGTGATCGCTGATGGGCGGACAGACTTCGGCCGAGGTGGCCGGGGAGGCTGACGGGCCGGCGCAGGGTGAGAGTCGGGCCGAGCTGTCGTCGCGGCTGAACTGGTTGCGGGCGGCCGTGCTCGGGGCCAATGACGGTGTGGTCTCGACGGCGGGAATCGTGACCGGTGTCGCCGGGGCGTCGGGTTCGCGGACGGCTCTGGTGGTGGCGGGGGTGGCGGGTCTGCTGGCCGGGGCGATGTCGATGGCGGCCGGGGAGTACGTCTCGGTCAGCACGCAACGGGACACCGAGCAGGCCGCGTTGGCGAAGGAGCGGCGCGAGCTGGCGGAGGATCCGGAGGGGGAGCTGGACGAGTTGACCGACTTCTTCCGGGGTGCCGGGCTCGATGACGGTCTGGCCCGTCGGGTGGCCGTGGAGCTCACCGAGCGGGACGCGCTGGCGGCGCACGCGCACACCGAGCTGGGGATCGACCCGGAGGCGCTCACCAACCCCTGGCAGGCGGCGTTCGCGAGCGCCGCCGCGTTCACGCTGGGGGCGCTGGTGCCGTTGCTCGCCGTGCTGTTGCCGCCGGAGTCCTGGCGGCTGGGCGTGACGGTGGCGGCCGTCCTGCTGGCGCTCACCGCGTCGGGCTGGGTGAGCGCCCGGCTGGGCGGCGCGGGGCCGCTGCGGGCGGTGCTGCGGAACGTGGCGGGCGGCTCGCTGGCGATGGTCGTCACCTACAGCGGCGGTGTCCTGCTCGACCGGGTGACGGGCGGCTGACCGGCACCTGACCGGCGTCCGAGCGGGTGCGGGGCCAGGGAGGCTGTGTTTGTGTGAGCGCAGACTGCTTGGGAGAGGTGAACCACGGTGACCATGCCCCCGTTCGGATCGAGCGATCCGTTCTCCGACCTGCTCAGCCGGTTCTTCGGCATGAGTCCGACGGCCTCCCCGCCCGCCGTGCAGCGGGTGCCGATCGGGCGGCTGCTGAGCGAGTCCTCGCAGGAGCTGCTGGCGCTCGCCGCGCAACGCGCCACCGAGGACGGGAGCAGCGACCTCGACACCGCTCATCTGGTCTGGGCCGCCACCAAGGTGGAGGCCTCGCGGCGGATGCTGGAGCGTGCCGGCATCGACCCCGAGCAGCTCGCCGAGGACCTGGGCAGGGAACTGCCCTCCGGGGGCGGGGCGCAGACGCCGGGCGGCCGCCCGGCGCTCACGCCGTCCGCCAAGCGCGCGCTGCTCGCCGCGCACGCCCGTTCCCAGGAGGCCGGCGCGTCGTACATCGGGCCGGAGCACATCCTCGGCGCGCTGCTGGACGAGGAGCGCTCCGGCGCCGGCACGGCGCTGCGCAACGCGGCGCCCTCGCCGGAAGCGCTGCGCACGGTGATGGAAGGGCGCGGGTCGGGTGGTGAGCGCAGCGGCACCGGCACGCGCCCGAGCCAGACGCCCACGCTGGACGAGTACGGCCGGGACCTGACCGAGGAGGCGCGGGCGGGCAGGCTGGATCCGGTGGTCGGCCGGGCCGAGGAGATCGAGCAGACCGTCGAGATCCTCTCCCGCCGGACCAAGAACAACCCGGTGCTGATCGGCGAACCCGGCGTCGGCAAGACCGCCATCGTGGAGGGTCTGGCGCAGCGGATCGTCTCCGGGGACGTGCCGCAGAGCCTGCGCGAGAAGCGGGTGGTCGCCCTCGACCTCACCGGGCTGGTGGCGGGTTCCAAGTACCGGGGCGAGTTCGAGGAACGGTTGAAGAGCGTGATCGACGAGGTCACGGCGGCCGAGAAGAGCGTGATCCTCTTCCTGGACGAGCTGCACACCGTGGTCGGCGCGGGCGGTGGCGGCGAGGGTTCGATGGACGCGGGCAACATCCTCAAGCCGGCGCTGGCCCGCGGCGAACTGAGCGTGGTGGGCGCCACCACCCTCGACGAGTACCGCAAGCATGTGGAGAAGGACGCCGCGTTGGAGCGCCGCTTCCAGCCGGTGCTGGTGCCGGAGCCGAGCGTCGAGGAGACGGTCGAGATCCTGCACGGGCTGCGTGACGCCTACGAGGCGCACCACCAGGTGCGGTTCACCGACGAGGCGCTGGACGCCGCCGCGAGCCTCTCCGACCGCTACGTGAGCGACCGCTTCCTGCCCGACAAGGCGATCGACCTGCTGGACCAGGCCGGTGCGCGGGTGCGGCTGCGCAGTCTGAGCGGCTCCACCGAGGCGATGCCGGTGCAGGACCGGATCACCAAGCTGCGCCGGGAGCTGGAGGAGGCCGTCGCGGACGAGGAGTTCGTGCGGGCCGCCAACCTCAAGACCGAGCTGCGGCAGACCGAGGACGAGCTGGCCGCGGTCAGGGAGTCGCGCGAGGAGGTCGTCGCGGTCACCGCGGAGGACATCGCGCAGGTGCTCTCGGGCCGGACGGGCATCCCGGTCGCGGAGCTGAACGCGACCGAGCGCGAGCGGCTGCTCCAGCTGGAGGAACACCTGCACCGGAAGGTGATCGGGCAGGACCAGGCCGTCACGGCGGTCGCCCAGGCGGTGCGGCGCGGCCGGGCCGGGATGGGTGACCCGGAACGGCCGACCGGGTCCTTCCTGTTCCTCGGGCCGACCGGCGTCGGCAAGACCGAACTCGCGAAGGCGCTGGCCGAGCTGCTGTTCGGTGACCCGGACCGCATGATCCGCTTCGACATGAGCGAGTTCCAGGAGAAGCACACCGTCTCCCGGCTGGTCGGCTCGCCGCCCGGGTACGTCGGCTACGACGAGGCGGGGCAGCTCACCGAGGCGGTCCGCCGCAAGCCGTACAGCGTGCTGCTCTTCGACGAGGTGGAGAAGGCGCATCCGGACGTCTTCAACCTGCTGCTCCAGGTGCTGGACGACGGGCGGCTGACGGACGCCCAGGGGCGTACGGTCGACTTCCGCAACACCGTGGTGATCATGACCAGCAACATCGGCTCCCAGCGGATCCTGGAGCACGCGGGCGACGTGGACGAGATCAGCGACGACCTGATGGGGGACCTGCGGACGCACTTCCGGCCGGAGTTCCTCAACCGGATCGACGAGGTGATCGTCTTCCACGCGCTCTCCCGCAAGGACCTCCTCAAGGTGGTCGACCTGATGCTGGAGCGGAGCCGGCGCCGGCTGAAGGCGCAGAACATCGACCTGGAGATCACCGACGGGGCCAAGGAGTGGCTGGTCAACCGGGGCTACCAGCCGGAGTTCGGGGCGCGGCCGCTGCGCCGCACCATCCAGTCCGAGCTGGACAACCGGATCTCCAACCTGCTGCTGGACGGCACGGTCCGGGAGGGGGACACGCTGATCGCGGAGGTGGACGGGGGCGAGCTGGTGGTGGCGCTGGCCCGGCCGGAGCCCTCGGCGAAGGCGGAGGACGCCTGGGCGAAGGCCGCCGATCCGCAGTAGCGGTGCGGTCGGCTTTGTTGGTGCGGACCAGGTCGGAGCGGTCAGCGAGGTTCGGGCGTACTCCCGCGGGAGTACGCCCGAACGCCACCCCGGGGTGACGCGGTGGGCCGGGCCCGGGGTCTAGCCTTCCGGGCATGACGCCGCGTACACCCAAGCCGTCGCGGGCGCACCCCGGGCTGTCGTCGTCGGAGGAGCCGCCCGTGTCGGGAATGCCCCCCGGGGCGGGAGAACATCCCGAGCCGGGGTCCGCCATGCCCGAGGGCGGGCGGGCCGAGCCCTGGCGCCCGCCGTGGGTGCGGGCGGCGAAGGCCGGCTGGCCGGTCGCCACCGCGCTGGTCGTCGCGGCGGTGCAGGTGGTGGGGTCCACGGCGGCCGCCGGCCACCAGAGCGGGCGGGTCCAGCTGGACCCGTTCGGCTACCTGCTGCTGCTCCTCGGGCCGGCGTTGCTGGTGCTGCGCCGCCGGTGGCCGGTGGCGGCGGTGGCGGGGAGCTCGGCCGTCACGGTGCTGTACCTGGCCGCCGGCTATCCGTACGGGCCGGTCTTCGCCAGCTGGGTGATCGCCTGCTGCGTGGCGGTCGCCTCCGGGCACCGGCAGGCCGCCTGGGCGGGCCTCGGCGGGGTCTACCTCGCCCATGTGCTGATCACCTTCGTGGTGCCGGCCGACTGGCTGCGCACGGAGCCGCAGCAGATCGCCTGGTGGCAGGAGCTCGGGCTGGTGGCCTGGCTGCTGCTGGTGCTGTCGGTGGCCGAGATCGTCCGGTTCCGGCGGGAGCAGCTCGCCGCCCACCGGGAGTACCGCCAGCAGCAGGAGCAGCGCCGGGCCGACGAGGAACGGCTGCGGATGGCGCGCGAGTTGCACGACATCCTGGCGCACAGCCTGTCGCTGATCACGGTCCAGGCCGGGGTCGCGCTGGAACTGATCGACAGCAGGCCGGAGCAGGCCCGTACGGCGCTCACGACGATCAAGGCGACCAGCAAGGAGGCCCTCGGCGAGGTCCGCCAGGTGCTGGGGACGCTGCGCGGGCCGGGTACGGCCGCGCCGCGCGGTCCGGCGCCCGGGCTGGCCCGGCTCGACGAGCTGACCGAGCAGGCGCAGCGGGCCGGGCTGGCCGTCGAGGTGCGCGAGACGGGTGACCGGCGCGCACCGGCCGCCGGCGTCGACCTCACGGCGTTCCGGATCGTCCAGGAGGCGTTGACCAACGTGATCCGGCACTCGGTGGCCCGGCGGGCCACGGTCGGTCTGGACTGGTCGGACCCGACCGCGCTGGTCGTCACGGTCGACGACCCCGGTCCGGCCGCGGTCGGCGACGCGGGTGGCACCGGCAGCGGGCTCATCGGCATGCGGGAGCGGGCCGCCGCGTTCGGCGGCGCCATCACGGCGGGACCGCTGGTCGGCGGCGGCTTCCGGGTCCGGGCGACGCTGCCCACGACCGGGGCGGAGGACGAGTGATCCGGGTACTGCTGGCGGACGACCAGTTGCTGGTGCGGGCGGGCTTCCGGGCGCTGCTCGACCAGCAGGACGATCTCACGGTGGTCGGTGAGGCGGACGACGGCGACGCCGCCGTGCGGCTCGCCCGCGAACTCCGCCCGGACGTCGTCCTGATGGACATCCGGATGCCCCGCACGGACGGGCTGGAGGCGACCCGGCGGATCGCCGCCGAGCCGGCCCTGACCGAGGTGCGGGTGGTCGTGCTGACCACCTTCGAGCTGGACGAGTACGTCTTCGAGGCCCTGCGATCGGGGGCGGCCGGCTTCTTGGTCAAGGACACCGAGCCGGCCGAGCTGCTGCGTGCCGTCCGGGTCGCGGCCGCGGGGGACGCGCTGCTCTCGCCGGGGGTGACGCGCCGTCTGATCGGCGAGTTCGCCGCCCGCTCCAAGGCGCCGGAGCAGACCCCGGCGGGGCTCTCGGACGTCTCGGCGCTCACCGAGCGGGAGCGGGAGGTGCTGGCGCTGGTGGGTCTGGGGCTGTCCAACGCGGACATCGCCCGCCGACTGGTGGTCAGCCCGCTGACCGCCAAGACGCACGTCAGCCGGGCAATGGTGAAGCTCGGCGTGCGGGACCGGGCGCAACTCGTCGTGCTGGCCTACGAGTCGGGGCTGGTCCGGCCCGGCTGGCTGGGCTGAGGACGGCTTCCGGCGGGCGGGCGGTGGCCCGGGTCTGGACTACGTCCCGGCCCGGGCCTGCTCGTATGCCCTGGGCCGTCCCGCACGCCCGGGGCCGGCACGTCGTACACCCCCTCCCCGCGCCTGTCCGCTACTTCCCACGCGCGGCTGCCGGGCCGTCCGTACTCCCCCGGGAGTACTTCAACGGCCGCTGCCCGGAGGACGCGGAAGCAGGCTCCCCGGCGGGACGCTCTAGGTGTTTCGGGACGCACCCCGAAGCGGCTGAAGCCCACCGCCGAGGAGATGAACCACCATGTACACGCTGCTGGCCGACCACGACGGGCATTGGCCCGGCCCCTGGATCCTGCTGATCCCGCTCGCCTGGGCCGCCGTGGTGTTCCTTGTGATCGTCGTGCTGCGCCGGACGGTCTGGCGCCGCGGCTGCGGCGGCGGGGCGGACCACCCGCTGGCCGTCCTCGGCCGCCGGTACGCCGAGGGCGCCATCGACGCGGAGGAGTACCGCGCCAAGCGGGCCGTCCTCACCGAGAGCCGGCGCGGGCGCGAGCAGGGCCGAGGGGGCGCGGGGAAGTGAGCACACTCGATGTCGTACGCGACACCGCCGCGCGGGTCGTCGACGCCGTGAAGGTCTACGGCGTCGGCGACACCGTCGTCCGGGCGCTGGACCACGTCACGGTCGACTTCCCGGCCGGGGGGTTCACCGCGATCATGGGGCCGTCCGGTTCGGGCAAGTCCACCCTGATGCACTGCGCGGCGGGCCTCGACACCCTCACCGCGGGCCGGGCCTACATCGGCGGTACCGAGCTCGGCCCGCTCGGCGACCGGCGCCTCACCCTGCTGCGCCGGGAGCGGATCGGCTTCGTCTTCCAGGCGTTCAACCTGGTACCCACACTGACCGTCCGGGAGAACATCACCCTTCCGCTCGACCTGGCCGGCGCCGCACCCGACCGGGGCTGGCTGGACGCGCTGATCGACATCGTCGGCCTCGGCGACCGGCTGCACCACCGCCCGAGCGAACTCTCCGGCGGCCAGCAGCAGCGCGTCGCCGTGGCCCGGGCGCTCGCCGGGCGGCCCCAGGTGGTCTTCGCCGACGAGCCGACCGGCAACCTCGACTCCCGCACCGGCGGCGAGGTGCTCGGCCTGCTGCGCCGGGCGGTCGACGAGATGGGGCAGGCCGTCGTCATGGTCACCCACGACCCGACCGCGGCCGGCTACGCCGACCAGGCCCTGTTCCTCGCCGACGGCCGGCTGGTCGACCGGATGGAACAGCCGAGCGCCGACCGGGTGCTGGACCGGATGAAGGCCTTCGAACGGGGGCGGTCATGAGTTCCACGACGGCCGCCGCGACCGCCGCCGCCCGGCTCAGCCTGCGCTCCCTGGGAGCGCACAAGCGGCGCCTGGTCGGCACCTTCCTCTCGATCCTGCTCGGGGTCGCCTTCCTGGCCGGGACGATGGTGCTCGGCGACACCCTGCGCTCCAACTTCGACACGCTGTTCGCCGACGCCAACGCCGGTACCGACGCCGTGGTGCGCAGTGCCGACGTCCTGGACTCCCCCGGGACACCCGGAGGTGTCCGGGCACCCGTCGACACGGCGCTCACCGAGCGGCTGCGGGCCGTCCCCGGGGTGGCCGCCGCCGAGGCGTCGGTCCAGGGCGCCGGCCAACTGGTCGGCAGTGACGGCAAGCCGGTCGGCGGGCAGGGGCCGCCGACCCTGGCCGGGAACTGGCTCACCGACAGCCGGCTCAACCCGTACCGGCTCGCCGAGGGACACCCGCCGCAGGCGCCCGGCGAGGCCGTGGTCAACCGCGGTGCGGCGAAGGCCGGCGGGCTGCACGTCGGCTCCACCACCGTGCTGCGCACCCCCGACCCGGTGACCGTCACCGTCGTCGGCATCGCCACCTTCGGGGACAGCGCGGACGGGATGGGTCCGAGTACCTTCACCGCACTCACCCTGGCTGACGCCGAACGCCACCTCACCCCCAAGGGCGCCGGTCAGGCCGGCTCGATCCAGGTCCGGGCGGCGGACGGGATCTCCCAGCAGGAGCTGGTGACGAGGATCGCCCCGGAGCTGCCCGGCGGGGTGGAGGCGATCACCGGTACGGCGGCCACCCAGGAGAGCACCGCGATGGTCTCGGGGCGGTTCCTGACGATGTTCACCACCCTGCTGCTGGTCTTCGCCGGGATCGCCCTGCTGGTCGCGACCTTCACCATCCACAACACCTTCGCGATCGTGGTCGCCCAGCGGACGAGGGAGAACGCCCTGCTGCGGGCGCTCGGGGCGGTGCGGGGCCAAGTGCTGGGGGCGACCCTGGCGGAGGCGCTGGTCGTCGGTGCGCTCGCTTCGCTCGGCGGGCTGCTCGCCGGGATCGGCGTGGCCGCAGGGCTCAAGGCACTGTTCTCGGCACTCGGCTTCTCGCTGCCGACGGGCGGCATGGTGATCAGTACGGCCGCGGTCGTCCTGCCACTCCTCGTGGGCACGCTGGTCGCGGTGGGCTCGGCGCTCCTGCCCGCCGTCCGGGCCGGGCGCACCCCGCCGCTGGCGGCGCTGCGCGAGACGGGAGTGGACCGGGCGGCCGAGGGGTGGTCCGGCAGGGCCCGGGTCGGGCTCGGCGGGCTGCTGGTCGCGGCGGGTGTCCCGGTCACCGTTCTCGGCGCGACGGACGGGCCGTCGGTCGCCCTGACCACCGCGGGTGGGCTGGCCGTCCTGGCCGGCGTGGTGGTGCTCGGTCCGGTCGCCGCGGCACTCGCCGTCCGGGCGCTGGGCGCGCCGCTGCCACGGCTACGCGGGGTGTCCGGCACGCTCGCCCGGCGCAACGCGGCCCGCAACCCGCGCCGCACGGCGGCCACGGCGAGTGCCCTGATGATCGGCGTCGCGGTGGTCACGCTGTTCACGGTGTTCGGCGCCTCGGTCAAGGCCACCCTGGATTCCACGGTGAGCTCGTTCTTCGCCGGTGACCTCGCCGTCACCGCGCCCTCCTTCGGTGCGGGCGGCAGCGGGGTCAGCCCCAAGCTGGCGGACGCGCTCGCCCAACTGCCGGAGGTGCGGCAGACGGTGGGCCTCGGCCGGGGCGTGGCGCGGATCGACGGTCACGGGCGGGTACTGGACGTCACCGACCCGGCGCGACTGGCCGGGATCGTCGACCTCGGCCGCGTCGACGGCGCCCTCGACGCGCTCGGCACCGACGGCCTGGCGGTGGCTCGCAGCGAGGCGGAGCAGCGCGGCTGGCAGCTCGGCCAGAGCGTGACCGTCGCCTTCACGGACGGCGCGAGCGGCCCCTTCACGATCCGCGCCCTGTACGACGAGAGCGGTCTGGCCGGGGACTACCTGATCACCCGCCAGGCCTGGGCGCCGCACCGCGGGCAGGACGCGGACACCATGGTCGCCGTCGGGCTCAAGGGTTCGGTGCCGCTCGCTGCGGGCCGGGCCGCCGTCGAGAAGGCCGCCGCCCCCTTCGGGAACCCACAGGTGCAGGACCGGGCGCAGTACGCGGCGAGCGCGGCCGGCGGGGTCGACATGATGCTCTCGGTGGTCTACGCGCTGCTGGCCCTGGCGGTGCTGATCGCCCTGCTCGGCATCGCCAACACCCTGACCCTCGCCCTGCACGAGCGGACCAGGGAGCTGGGGCTGCTCCGGGCGGTCGGCCAGACCAGGGCGCAGCTGCGGGGCATGGTGCGCTGGGAGTCCGTCCTGGTGGCGGCTTTCGGGACGGTCGGCGGGCTCGGTCTCGGGGCGTTCCTCGGCTGGGCGCTGGTGCGGGCCTCGGACAGTGCCGGGACGGGCTCGTTCGCGATCCCGCCGGGACAGCTCGCGGTGGTGCTGGTGGCCGGACTGGCGGCGGGCGCGGTCGCGGGCCTGCGCCCGGCAGGCCGGGCGGCGCGGCTCGACATCCTCAGGGCGATCGCGACGGAATGAGGAGGTGCGGAATGCAGAGGCGCGGGGTGGCAGGACGACGAGGTGACGGCCGTCGAGACGGCGGCCGGGTGAGCGCAGGGTGGGTGAGCGCAGGGTGGGTGAGCCGGCGGGGCGTCACGCGCCGTGGGCCCACCCAGCCCACCTGGCCCACCGGCCACCGGTCCGAGCCGGCGCCGACGCGGGCTCGGTCACCCCGGCCCGACCGGCACCCTGTCCAGCGGGCACCGGGGTCGGCCCGGTGCCCGGCCGGGCGGATCCAGCCCGACCGGGTCCGGCGCTCGGTCGAGCTAGGGGAACACCTGACGCAGCAGCGGGTCCGGCAGGCCGCGGCGGCGCCACTCGCGGGGGTAGCCCAGCGAGACCTCCTCGAAGCGGACGCCGTCGTAGCTGGTCACCCGAGGGATGTGCAGGTGCCCGTAGATCATCGCGGCGGTGTTGAAGCGCCGGTGCCAGTCCGCCGTCAGCTCGGTGCCGCACCACTGGGCGAACTCCGGGTACCAGAGGATCTCGGTGGGCTGGCGGACCAGCGGGTAGTGGTTGACCAGGACCAGCGGCAGCTCCGGGTCGCAGGCTGCCAGGCGCTTCTCGGTGAGCCGAACGCGCTCGCGGCACCAGGAGTCGCGGTCGGGGAACGGGTCCGGGTGGAGCATCCGCTCGTCCGAGCAGACCACGCCGCTGTTGTACGCGGCTTCCAGGGACTCCTTCTTGGTGGTCGTACCGGGAGCCCGGAAGGTGTAGTCGTACAGCAGGAACAGCGGCGCGATGGCGACCGGTCCGCCGGCGCCTTCCCAGACCGGGTACGGGTCCTCGGGAGTGACGACACCGAGTCGGCGGCAGAGGTCCACCAGGTACTCGTAGCGGGCGACGCCCCGCAGCTGCACCGGGTCGTCGGGGTGGGTCCAGAGCTCGTGGTTGCCGGGGGCCCAGATGACCCGGGCGAAGCGCTCGGCGAGCAGGCTCAGGGACCACTCGATGGTGGTGCTGATCTCGGCGATGTCACCGGCGACGATCAGCCAGTCGTCGGGCGAGTCGGGTTGCAGCTTCGCCACCAGGTCGCGGTTCTCCTGGTAGGAGACGTGCAGATCGCTGACGGCGAGCAGCCGGCCGGCCCGTCCGGGGCCTCCCGTCCGCCCCGACTGCGCGTCACTCTGGTACTCGGTCGTCACTCCAGCCCCCATGTCGTCACCCGGCCGATGCCGCCACAGTACGGGGACGGACGGGCTTCGCGCCGCAGGTTGGCTGGATCAGTCGTTCGAGCGGCTCGGTTCCGCCGTTGGGACGAGGGTGACCAGAGTGACCGAAGTGACCGAAGTGACCGAAGTGACCGGAGAGGCCAGGGCGGCCAGGGCATCCAGGGCGTTCGAGGGCCGAGGGGGCCGCCAGAAGGCCGGAGCCGCCAGGACGTCGGAGCCGCTGGGCCGCTGGGCCGCCAGGGCGGCGTGACCCGCGCCGAGGTCAGTCGCCGATCTGCCAGAGCACGCCGTGGCTGGTGGCGGTGGTTACGGCGAGGATGACCAGCGCGGCGATGCCGAGGGCGATGCCGAGCAGGGCGCGCCCGCGGCGGTGAGTGCCCCGGACGAGGGCGAGCGTGCCGAGGGTGATGGCCAGGGGGCCGAGAACGATGTTGAAGAGCAGCAGGCCCGGCAGGCCGAGCAGGAAGGAGGCGACGGCCAGGTTGTCGACCTCGGCGGTGCGGTGGCGCCGAACAGCGGCGCCGGTGCTGGTGGCGGTGGCGGTGTTCATGACGGCGGGTGTCCTTCCGGGACGGTGGTGTGGCGAGAGGGTCAGCGCTGACGCAGGCGGGCGATGCCCTCGCGGGCGCCGAACGCGAGCAGCCAGGCGGCGATGGCAGCGGCGGCGGTGAGGAAGACCGGGAGCGTGGTGTGCGCGGCGGCGCCGATGAGGACGCCCATGGCGACCAGGGCGGTGAGCAGGATCATGGCGGTCCCTTCCGGCGGCTTCCACCGCCTTGGGTTTACAAGTGTTCGCTGAATCCGCTGTCACTCTACGCGGGCTGGCCATCTTCGGCAAACGATTGTTTACTGAATGGCGTGAGTCACACCGTTGGGGCCAGACAGGCCCAGAAGCAGCAGAGTCGGCGCGCGTTGCTGGACGCGGGGCTGCGCCTGCTGGCCGATCAGAACCTCGCGAGCGTCGGCGTCCGCGAGGTCACCCGGGAGGCGGGGCTCTCGCCGGCCGCCTTCTACCGGCACTTCCCGGACCTCGCCGCCCTCGGGGTGGCCCTGGTCGAGGAGTCGCTCGCCAGCCTCCATGTGATGATCCGTTCCGTACTCGCCGGTGCGGGCGGGTCCGACGAGCTGATCGACCGGACGGTGGACGTCATCGAGCAGCATGTGCGTGACCACCGGCCGCACGTCCGCTTCCTGGCGCGCGAGCGGCACGGGGGAGTGCGGCAGGTGCGGGAGGCGATCGACGTCGAACTCGGGCGCTTCGCCACGGAGGTGGGTGCGGCGCTCGCCCTCCAACCGGTGTCGCAGGGGTGGAGTGAGGAGGATCTGCGGATGCTTGCCGAGCTGTACGTCGACCACATGGTCTCCACGGCCGCCGCCCTCCTGGAGGCGCAGGAGGTCGACCCGGCGCGCGAACGGCACATCGCCGCCACCGCCCGGCTGCAGCTGCGTCTGATCAGCCTCGGTCGCCGCCACTGGCAGGGCGGCTGACGGTCACCCTGCCCGGCGGGGCCGCGGCCCCGCCCGGGGCGCGCCGCCCGGCACCGCCCGCGCGCCGGGCTCGGTCCCGCGCCCCCACTGTCGCGCCCCACCGCCGCGCCCCACTCCCGCCGCCCCACTCCCGCCGCTCCGCGCCCTGCTCCCCGCCCCGCTCCCCGTCCCGCTCCTCGGCCCCCCCGAGGCCTCCCTCCATCTGACCTCTCCTCGTGGTGGACTCTTGACAACTCGTCATGTCCGCGCCAGTTTTGGTGCACCCCCACAACGAGAGGTCTCTCATGAAGAAGCCGCTCATAGGCACGTTCGCCGCGCTCCTGTTCGCCGGGGCGACCGCCCTGGCCGGCGCCCCCGCCGCCGTCGCCTCGTCGCCCGCGGACGCGCGGACCGCCCCCGCGGCCGCGGCCGAGGCACAGGTCGCCGCCCAGACCCTGGCTGACCCCCAGCTCCAGGCACCGTCCCAGGACCAGCAGGCCCGGGCTGCCGTGAACTTCGCCGGGACGGTGGCGCTCAGCAACTGTTCCGGTTCGCTCGTCCGGCTCCCGGCCTCCGCCGCGACGGACCCGGCGCTCATCCTCTCCAACGGCCACTGCCTGGAGACCGGGTTCCCCGGCCCCGGCCAGGTGGTCGTCAACCAGTCCTCCAGCCGCACGTTCTCGCTGCTCAACGGCACCGGCTCCAAGGTCGCCACGCTGCGCGCGAACAAGGTGGTCTACGGCACGATGACCGACACCGACGTGTCGATCTACCAGCTGAACACCACCTATGCCGCGATCCAGTCGAGCTACGGCATCGCCCCGCTGACCATCTCCGCGAGCCACCCGGTGCAGGGCACCTCCATCAAGGTCGTCTCCGGGTACTGGAAGAAGACCTACTCGTGCTCGGTCGACGGCTTCGTCTACCGGCTCAAGGAGGGCTCCTGGACCTGGAAGGACTCGGTCCGTTACACCTCCAGCTGCAACACGATCGGCGGTACCTCCGGCTCCCCGGTGATCGACACCAGCACCGGCCAGGTCGTCGCCGTGAACAACACGGGTAACGAGGACGGCGAGCGCTGCACGGACAACAACCCGTGCGAGGTCGACCAGAACGGTGTGGTGACCGTCCGCCAGGGCATCAACTACGCCCAGGAGACCTACGGCATCCCGGCCTGCTTCGCCGCCGGGAACCGCCTCGACCTCACCCGGGCCGGCTGCACCCTGCCGCGCCCCTGATCAGCACATCTTTCCCCGGTGGGCCATCCGCGATCCCGCGGGTGGCCCACTCGGCCGTCTACCGGACGGCCGATCGTCCGGCAGTCGGGCGCCGATTGCCGGAGAGTGTCGAACAGTTCCATTGACCCGATGGAGAGTTGATGTCCACCAAGCTCAGAAGGCTGCTGGTCGCCGTTCTGCTGATGCCGCTGCTCGGCCTCGGTCTGGCGACGCCCGCCCTGGCGGCCGGCGCCGACGCGTCGGCCGGCCCGGTCTCGGCCGCGGACAACCCCGCGGCCGACATCAAGGACCGCCTGGCCGCGATCCCGGGGATGACCGTCACCGAGGAGAAGCCGACCACCACCGGTCACCGCTACTTCCTGCTCACCTACACCCAGCCGATCGACCACCTCCGCCCCTGGCTGGGCACCTTCCAGCAGCGGCTGAGCGTGCTGCACCGGGGGTACGACCGCCCGACCGTCTTCTACACCAACGGCTACACGCTCGGCACCAACCCCTCGCGCACCGAGCCGACCCGGCTGACCGACGGCAACCAGGTCTCGATCGAGTACCGCTACTTCTCGCCGTCCCGCCCGGAGCCGGCCGACTGGACGAAGGCCGGCATCGAGCAGGCCGCCACCGACTCGCACCGGATCATCACCGCGCTGAAGCGCGTCTACCACCGCGCGTGGCTGTCGACCGGGGCCAGCAAGGGCGGTATGTCCTCGACCTACCACCGCCGCTTCTTCCCGGACGACGTGGACGGCACCATCGCGTACGTCGCGCCGAACGACGTCGACAACCGCGAGGACTCCGCCTACACCGAGTTCTTCCGGACCGTGGGCACCCCGGAGTGCCGGGCCACGCTCGCCGCCGCGCAGCGCGAGCTGCTCGTCCGCCGCGACCGCCTGGAGGCCCGCTACGTGGCCGACAACGCGGCGGCCGGCTCCACCTTCGCCACCACGGGCAGCGCCGACCGGGCCTACGAGGCGGGCGTGCTCGACGTCGTCTGGGCGTTCTGGCAGTACAGCACCGAGGCGGACTGCGCCGACGTCCCGGTGGCGGCCACCGCCACCGACGACCAGCTGTACGCGTGGTTCGACACCCAGTCCGGCATCACCGGCAACAGCGACCAGTCGCTCGCCCGGTACACCGCGTACTACTACCAGGCGGGCACCCAGCTGGGGTCGCCGTCCTTCGACGTCTCGCACCTGAAGGGCCTGCAGCACTACGACTACAAGGAGCTGTACTCGCCGCGCACGTACGTGCCGAAGAACATCCCGATGCGCTTCGACGCGTCCGCGATGCGCGACATCGACCGCTGGGTGAAGCACTCCGCCGAGCGGATGATCTTCGTCTACGGCCAGAACGACCCGTGGGGCGCCGAGCCGTTCCGGCTGGGCCGGGGCAGTGAGGACAGCTACGTCTACACCGTGGCCGGCGGCAACCACGGGTCCAACATCGGCAAGCTGAAGGCCGACGAGTCGGTCCAGGCCACCGCCAAGGTGCTGGAGTGGGCCGGCCTGGCCGACCCGGCCGCCGCAAAGTCCCTCGCGCAGTCCCACCAGATCCCGCCCTTCGGGCCGCTGGACGAGGAAGGCCTCAAGCTGGAGCACCACCGGCTGTAACGCGCCACGGCTCTAACGCGCCACGGCTGTAACGCTGTAACGCGCCACGGCTATCCCGCGTCGCCGGCCTTCGCGCATCACCGAGTGTCACGCGTGAGCCGACCGACCCACCGGGGCCACCCGTCGCCATCGCGACGGGTGGCCCTTCGGCGTCCCCGCCCGCTGCGGAACCTCCGCCGAACGCGGAATCCTCCCCGGACGCAAGCCCCCCGCCGGACGCGGAGAACGCCGCGCGCCCCCTCCCCGAAGCAATGAATCGGTGCTTCAATACTTTCATGGCCTATCGACGCACCCCTGCCGTACAAGCCCGACTGGACGCCCAGCGCGAGGCGGTTCTGCAGGCTGCGGTCGGATTGCTGGCCGAGCGCGGCTACGGCGGCTGCTCGATGGCCGCCGTCGCGGACCGTGCCGGGATCGCCACCGGCAGCCTCTACCAGCACTTCGCCAACAAGGCCGAGCTGTCGGTCGAGCTGTTCCGCCGGGTGGTCAACCGCGAGATCGCCGCGGTGACCTCGGCCGTCGCCCGCCACGAGACCCCGAAGCGGCGGATCGCCGCCGTGGTCGAGACCTTCGCCGCCCGCGCCCTGCGGGCGCCCAGGCTCGCCCACGTACTGCTGGTCGAGCCGGCCGACGCCGTCGTGGACGCCGAACGGCTGGTGTTCCGGCGGGCGTTCCGCGATGTGATCGCCACCGAGATCGCCACCGCCGTGGCGGCCGGCCAACTGCCCCGGCAGGACCCGGAGCTGACCGCGGCTGCCCTGGTCGGCGCGGTGGGCGAGGCACTGGCCGGTCCGCTCGCCGCGGCCCACGCACCCGTTTCCGGGGACACCCCGCCCGAGGTGGTCCCCGCCCTGGTCTCCTTCACCCTGCGTGCCCTGGGAGGACGCGATGACAGCGACGCCTGACACGACCACGCCCGACACGACCACGCCCGACACCACCGCACCCGACGTGACCGCGCCCGACGTGACCGCACCCACTCCGGTGGCCCCCGCTCCGGTGTACGCGCCCTCCCGGACGCACGAGGTCACCAACCAGGTGCCGCTGCCGTACGGGCACGACACCGCCGCCGACCCGACCCTGCTCGCAGGCCTGCACCGGGCCGGCGCGGGCTGGGCCGAGGCCGAGCTGCACGAGCTCGGCCGGCTGGCCGGCTCCGAACAGGCCGCCGACTGGGGGCGGTTGGCCAATGAGAACCCGCCCGTGCTGCGCACGCACGACCGGTTCGGTCACCGGATCGACGAGGTCGAGTTCCACCCGTACTGGCACGAGCTGATGCGCACCGCCGTCGGCCACGGTCTGCACGCCACGCCCTGGCGGGACGGCCGGCCGGGCGCGCACTCCGCCCGCGCCGCCAAGTTCTTCGTCTGGGGCCAGGTCGAGGCCGGTCACACCTGCCCGATCTCGATGACCTACGCCGCCGTCCCCGCCCTGCGCGCGAACCCGGCGCTGGCTGCCGAGTTGGAGCCGCTGCTGGCCGCGACCGAGTACGACTTCGGGCTGCGCGAGCCGCACGGCAAGCGCGGACTGATCGCCGGCATGTCGATGACCGAGAAGCAGGGCGGCTCGGACGTCCGCACCAACACCACGACCGCCGCTCCGCAGGCGGACGGCACCTACCGGCTGACCGGCCACAAGTGGTTCACCTCGGCGCCGATGTCGGACCTCTTCCTGACGCTCGCCCAGGCGCCGGGCGGGCTGAGCTGCTTCATGCTGCCCCGCGTCCTGCCGGACGGCACCCGCAACCGCCTCCACCTCCAGCGGCTCAAGGACAAGCTGGGCAACAAGTCCAACGCCTCCGCCGAGCTCGAGTACGACGGCGCGGTCGGCTGGCTGGTGGGGGAGGAGGGCCGGGGGGTCCGGACCATCATCGAGATGGTCAACATGACCCGTCTCGACTGCACCGTAGGCGCCGCCTCCGGCATGCGCCTGGGGGCCACCCGGGCGGT
The DNA here is from genome assembly GCF_040298365.1 of Kitasatospora sp. NPDC001603. Taxonomy (NCBI): domain Bacteria; kingdom Bacillati; phylum Actinomycetota; class Actinomycetes; order Kitasatosporales; family Streptomycetaceae; genus Kitasatospora; species Kitasatospora sp. NPDC001603. Next base: position 41,316 of record NZ_JBEPAA010000011.1, on the reverse strand, counting down.
CCAGCACGCCCTGCACCGGCGGGCGTTCGGCAAGGCGCTGGTCGACCAGCCGCTGATGCGCAATGTGCTCGCTGACCTGGTGGTGGAGTCCGAGGCGGCCACCGTCGTGGCGATGCGCCTCGCCGAGGCCACCGACCGGGCGCTGGCGGGGGACGGGACCGAGGCGCTGGTGCGCCGGCTGGGGCTGGCCGTCGCCAAGTACTGGGTCTGCAAGCGCGGTCCGGCGCACGCCGCCGAGGCACTGGAGTGCCTGGGCGGCAACGGCTACGTCGAGGAGTCCGGGATGCCCCGGCTCTACCGCGAGGCGCCGCTGGTCTCGATCTGGGAGGGCTCCGGCAACGTCGCCGCCCTGGACGCGCTGCGCGCCATGGCCAAGCACCCGGAGACCGTCGAGGCCTTCCTCGGCGAGCTGGACGCCGCCGCCGGCGCGGACCGCCGGCTGGACGCCGCCGTCGCCGAACTCCGCAAGCAGCTCACCGATCTGAGCGATCTGGAGTACCGGACGCGCCGACTGGTCGAGGCGATGGCGCTGGCCTTCCAGGGATCGCTGCTGGTCCGCCACGGCGACCCGGCGGTGGCCGACGCCTTCTGCGCCTCCCGCCTCGGCGGCGACCACGGCGCGGCCTTCGGCACCCTGCCCGCCGGTCTCGACGCCGGGGCGATCATCGACCGCGCCCGCCCGGTGCCCGCATGAGCGCGGACGACGCGGCCGAGACCGCCGCGACCGCCGAGGCGGACACGGCGACCGAGGCAGACAAGGCAACCAAAGTGGACGAGGCCGCTGCGGTCCGCGGCTTCTGGCAGGCGCTCGGCCTCCCCGGCCTGATCGACGTGCACACCCACTTCATGCCGAAGAACGTCCTCGACAAGGTGTGGGCGTACTTCGACCTGGCGGGTCCGCTCGTCAACCGGCCCTGGCCGATCACCTACCGCGTCGCCGAGGCCGAACGGGTCGAGCGGCTGCGGGAGTTCGGCGTCCGGGCGTTCACCTCCATGCTGTACCCGCACAAGCCCGGGATGGCGGCCTGGCTGAACGCCTGGGCCGCCGACTTCGCCGCCCGCACCCCGGACTGCCTGCACACCGCGACCTTCTTCGCCGAACCCGAGGCGCCCGGTTACGTGGCGCGGGCGGTCGAGGACGGCGCCCGGGTGTTCAAGGCGCACCTCCAGGTCGGCGGTTACGACCCGACGGACCGCCGGCTGGACGCGGTCTGGGGGCTGCTGGCCGAGACCGGTACGCCGGTGGTCACCCACTGCGGATCCGGGCCGGTGGCGGGCAAGTTCACCGGCCCCGGCCCGATCGGCGAGGTCCTGGACCGGCACCCGGGGCTGGTCCTGGTGGTCGCCCACCTCGGCATGTCCGAGTACCGGGACTTCCTCGACCTCGCCGAGCGCCACCCGTCCGTCCGGCTGGACACCACCATGGCGTTCACCGACTTCGTCGAGGCCGACGACCCGTTCCCGCGCAGCGAACTGCCCCGCCTGCGCGCGCTCCAGGACCGCGTCCTGCTCGGCAGCGACTTCCCCAACATCCCGTACCGGTACCTCCACCAGCTGGAGGCGCTGGCCGGGCTGGGGCTGGGGGAGGAGTGGCTGCGGGCGGTCTGCCACGACAACGCGGCCGCACTCTTCGGGCTCACCCCGAAGGGCTGACCCTGGCGTGCCGACCAGTGGCGGGCCGCCCGGCGGCAGGCAGGCCCTGGCCCACCCCGCCCGGTGCCCGGCCGGGCCGCCCGGTGCCAGGCCGGCCCGGCCGGGCACCCACCACGCCCCGGTCACCGCACGGTCCGCAGCACCTCCACCAGGGCCGGGTGCAGCCCGGGCGCGGCGGCGAGGAAGCTGTCCGAGCCGGGCGTCCAGGCCGCCCCGGCGGCGTCCGTCACCGTCGCGCCCGCCTCGGCCGCGATCAGGGCGCCCGGCAGCAGGTTGCCCACGTCCGCCCCGTACTCCCAGAACAGCGTCAGGTGTCCGGAGCCGACCTGGGCGACCTGCAAGGAGGTCGGGCCGAGGCAGCGGACCGCCAGGACCGAGCCCAGCACCGCCGTGAGCGACTCGCCCGCGCGGCGCAGCGCCACCGGGTCCGCGGCCACTAGCGGCGGTTGCGCCGTCCCGGCGACGGCCACCGCCGGGTCGCGCTCCAGCGGTGCGGCGGGCCGCCCGTCCAGTTCGGCGCCGCCGCCGCGGACCGCGCGGTACGTCCGCCCGCCGAGCTCGGGGGTGTGCACCACGGCCAGCACCGCGACGCCGTCCCGGACCAGCGTGGCGGTGACCGCCCACGGCTGCTGGCCGAGCAGGTACTGCACGGCGCCGTCGGTCGCGTCGCAGAGCCACCACTCGCCCTCGGCCGCTACCGTGCCCGCCGGTTCGTCGCTCACCCAGCCGGCCTGCGGACGCAGCGCGCCCAGCCGGGCCCGCAGCCGGGCGGCGACCGGGTCGTCCGACTCGGCGAAGCGCGCGGTCAGTTCCCCGAGCGTCCGCCCGGGGGTGGGTCCGGCCGGCCGCGCCGCCGCCAGCTCCGCGCCGACCGCCCGCACCGCCGCCTCGACCCCGGGCAGCAGCTCCCTGAGCGCCCGTACCTCGTCCATGGCCGTCCTCCGATCCGCCGCGGGCCGGGAGGGGGTCCCCCGGCCGTCGGGTACCAGGAGTACCGTCGGTGCTGCCGAACAGGACGGACAGCCGGGCGGTTCCGGCGGAGATCGGACTTCACGGACCTCTCGACTGCTGATCCGGACAGTGTGCTGGACGCGCTGGACCGCCGCCTGGTCTGCGCGCTGCAGGTCGACGGCCGGGCCGAGACCGGCCGGATCGCCGAGGTGCTCGGCGTCTCCGCGCGGACGGTCACCCGCCGGCTGGCCCGGCTGCAGCAGACCGGGCTGCTGCGGGTGGTCCGGATGCCCGACGTCGAGGACGCCGCCGTCGGTGCGCTGCTGCTGCGCGTCCGGGTGCTGCGCGGCAAGGCCGACACCATCGCCCAGGCCCTGGCCGACCGCCCGGACGTCCCCTTCGTCGACGTCATGCTCGGCGGCCAGGAGATCGGTGCGGTGATGCTGGGCGACGCCGGTGGCCGGGACCAGCTGCTGTACGGGCGGTTGCCCGCCACCGCAGCGGTCACCGAGACCACCGCGCACGCGGTGCTGCACGCCTTCTCCGACGCGGGGCAGTGGCGGGCCGGCTACCTGGACGAGGCCGAGGTGGCCGCCCTGACCCCACCGCCCGTCGCGACCGCCCCGGAGAAGCCCCCGCTCGACGCGCTGGACCACGCGCTGCTCGCCCGCCTCGGCGTGGACGCCCGCCAGTCCCACGCCGCTCTGGCGGCGGCCGTCGGCGCTCCCGAGTCGACCGTCCGCCGCCGGTTGCACCGGCTCGCCGGCGCCGGTCTGCTGCGCACCCACGCCACCGTCGATCCACGGCTGCTGGGCATGGCCGTGGACGCCAACCTCTGGCTGGACGTCCCCCCGGGCCGGCTCGCCGAGGTCGGTACGGCGCTGGCCCGCCACCCCCAGGTGCACGGGGTGTTCGCGACCAGCGGTCCGGCGAACCTGGTGGCCACCCTGTTCTGCGCGGACCACGGCGGTCTCTACCGCTTCCTCACCGGAACACTCGGCCCGCTCGGCGTCGACCGGGCCGAGACGGCGATCGTCGCCCGCGCGGTGAAGCGGGCGGGCGTCCCGGTACAGCGTGCGCGACCACGGACCTGAACCGGATCGCGGCGCCGGGCAGGCGGCAGTGCCCCGCGCCGGTATCCCCCCGGCGGGCGGCCGAGGGTCAGGCGCCGGTGGTCGAACCCGGCCGGATGACCATCAGGACGACGACCACGGCCCAGAGCAGGTTGAACACCCCGGCCGTCATCGGCAGCAGCCGCAGGCCCTGGACGGCCTTGCCGTGCTCCGGTGCCCCGGCGTCGAGGTCGAGCGCGTCCACCGCGGCCTGCTGCGCGGGCAGGACGAACAGCAGCAGCGCGAGCGCCGACAGCGCGGTGAGCACCATGGAGACGATCAGCCAGGACTGCCCGAGCACGTCCATCACCTGGGCGACGCCGATGCCCAGGATCGGGACGGCTATCCCCAGCAGCGCGTAGACCTGGGTGATCCGGTGCAGCAGTCGCAGGGTGCCGGCCTCGCCGGCCCGCTCCGGTCCGCCGGCCAGTGCGGCAGCGGCCCGGCGCGGGAACATGCTGACGGCCACCGCCACCGGGCCGATGAACAGCACCGAGGCGAGGACGTGCAGGCTCAGCAGGAACTTGGCCATGGCGGGAACACCCTTTGATCCAACGGGGGCTGCGCGCCGGGGACGCGGCGCGGGCAGCCGGGGCGTCCGGTTTCCGAGCCCCGAGCAGGCACGCTAACACCGCTTATCCGGGCCCCGGCCGCGCGGGTGGGGCCACGCTCCAGGGGGCGGGCGGGCCCGCGGGTCAGCCGGCCGGCGGCGTCAGCACCACGACCCGGGGGGCGGCGGTGCTGGCGACCGAGACGGCCGCTCCCTGTCGGACGTCCGCCCAGTCGAGCAGGTGGAGGTCCTGGTAGCGGCTGTGCAGCGGCTCGCCCGCCGGCACGTCGAGCGGCAGTGCGGAGAGGTCGACGCCGGCCAGGGTGTCCAGGCTGGCCCGGCCGAGCTTGATCAGCGACTCCTTGCGCACCCACAGGCGCAAGAACGCCCGCCCGGGCTCCGGGTGCGCCTCGACCTGCCGCAGTTCGGCCGGGCTGAGCACCCGTGCGGCGACGTCGAGGAGCGAGCCGCTCCGGGCCGTCAGCTCGACGTCGACGCCGACCGGCTGGTACCCGGCGGCGGCCGCGACGACGCCGCGGGTGTGCGAGAGGCTCACCTGGACGTCCGGGTGGTCCGGCAGGTAGGGCCGGCCGTGGTCGCCCTTGCCGCAGTCGGGGCAGTTCTGGGCCAGCGTCAGCCCGGTCGCCGGTACGCCGAGCAGCCGGGCGGCGCAGAGCCGGACCAGGATGTGCGCGGCGGTGAAGTCGACCCGCCCCGACTCGTGCCGGAAGCGCGCGGCGCGTTCGTGTTCGAGGGCGGTGAGCAGGTGGTCGCCGGCTTCGGGGTGCCGCAGGACGTCCGCGCTGGCCGAGACGGCGGCGAGCGGAGCCTGCGGGTCCTGGTCCTCGGAAGTCATGGTCCCAACCTAGCGGGGCCGCCCGTGACCGTGGCCGCCCGCGGGCGTGATCGGCGCCCGCCCGGACTGCTTGGGATCGATCCTGACGGTCTGTAGGGTGTGATTCGTCCGATTTGGTGTTGGATGTACCGGATCTGTCGTATATCGGATGGGATCAACTGAAACGTGGCGGGTTGTGTGACCCGCCGCTCTCTCTCTGTGCGGAGGAATGTGTCGATGGAGCAGGGCATGGGTTCGCCGGAGCGCAGAACGGCCGCCGACCGGAGGCCGTCGGCCGTCCGCGGACGCCGGGCGGTCCGACTGGCGGTGGCGACCGCCGTCGCCGCGCTCCCGATGGCCGCGGTGCTGACGGTGGGCTCGGCCGCACCACTGGCCCCGCCGCTGGGGGCGTGCTCCGGGCCCGACTGCCCGGCGGTCTGGCCGACGCCGCCGCACAACGGGGACTTCGCCGGGCGGGACGCCACGATCAACGTCTTCACCGGCGGCGACTACACCGTGAACGGCCGGGCGGCCGAGGTCGAGGGCAAGATCGTCACCCTGGGGGACCTCACCGTCGACAAGAGCCAGGGCGGCGGCGCCTTCAACATGGGGGTGGTCGGGGTCGGTTCGCGGGTGGTGCCGCCCAACGGCAGCGACTTCGTGACCGTCGGCGGCGCCGTGGACGTCAAGACCGGCAACCGGATCCTCATCGGCGGCAGCGACTCCAAGGGCGCGGCCTTCGGCAACCTCCGCCACGCGGGCACGGTCACCGGCACCGTCGACATCGACCCCACCGGCCGGTCGATCGCGGATCCGGACGCCGCCGCGCCCTACCGGTCGGTGCTGAACCAGATCGAGGAGGTCTCCGCCTGCGTCGCCAGGGCGACCGCCACCGGCACGGTCACGGTGACCGGCAGCGAGGCCACCTTCGCGGGGGACGGGACCAGCATGAAGCAGGTCTTCAACGTCACCGGGAACCTGGGCTCGACCACCCGGCAGATCGGCCTGGTCTTCACCGGCGTCCCGGCCGGCGCCACCGTGGTCGTCAACATGCTGGCGGCCGACCCGGTCATCAACACCTACACCGGTACCGGCCTCCCGGGGGACCAGACCACCGAGATGCGTTCCAGGCTGATGTGGAACTTCCCCACCGCCACCGACGCGCGGATCCTCGGCAGCGCCCAGTTCCAGGGCTCGGTCATGGCGGGCAACGCGGGCGGCACCACGACCATCGCCCAGCCCGGCATGAACGGCCGGGTCTACCTGGCGGGCAATCTGATCCAGACCGGCACCGGCGGCTACGAGATCCACGGTTACCCGTTCGACGGGGACCTGCCGGACTGCGCCGTGACGCCTAGCCCCTCGCCGACCTCGCCCAGCCCCTCGCCGACCTCGCCGAGCCCGTCGCCGACCTCCCCCAGCCCCACGCCGACCTCCGCCTCGCCGTCCCCGACCCCGACCCCGACCTCACCCTCCCCGACGTCGCCGACCTCCACGTCCAGCACCCCGGCCCCCACGTCGTCGAGCCCCGCTCCGACCGGTCCGAGCGAGCACCCGACCAGCCACCGGCCCAGCAGCCACCGGCCGACCAGCCATCTGCCGGCTCCCGGCTCGTCGACCGGCGGGGGCGGGCAGCTGCCGTCGACCGGCGCGGGTGACGGCCCGGTCGTGCTCGGCCTGGCCGGTGTCGCCGTGCTCGGCCTCGGCGGCCTCGCCGTCCTGGTCGCCCGCCGACGCGGACGCCACAGCTAGCCCGCAGGGCCTGCGGAATCCACCAGATCCACCAGACCCGCAGGCCCCACCGGACCGAGGCGCCTGACCGCCGAGGCGCCGGAGCTCCGTCGGGTCGCCCGGTCACCCGACCGGGCGGCCCGACCCGCGACCGGCCCCCGTCGGCCGGGGCCCCGGTCCGGGAGCTGTCCTGCGGTGATCCGCGGTGATCTGAGCTGACCACCGGATCGACCGGCCCCGGGCAGGCCCGCCCTGGCGGGTGGGGACCCGTTCGGCCGGCGCGAACGGGCGTGCGCCGCACCTGCTCAGTGCTCGTCGAAGAAGCGCTCCACCGTGTCGCGCTCGGCGGCGGCGGCCGCCAGCGACTCGCCGACGATCCGGCCGGCCAGGTCGACCGCCAGTTCGCCGATGTCCTGCCGGAGGGTGACGGCCGCGAGTGCCTGGTCGACGGTGATCCGGGCGTGGGCCTCGGCGACCAGCCGGTCGCGCTCCCGGACCCCGTCCTCGCGGGCCGCCGCGATGGCGGCCGCGCCCTGTTCGGCGGCCTCCTGCCGGATCCGCGCCGCCTCGTGCCGCGCGTCCGCCAGTTCGTTCCGGTAGGCCTCGTAGACGCGATCCGCCTCGGCGTGGAGCGCCTCGGCCCGCTCCACGCCGCCCTCGGTGGCGTCCCGGCGATCGGCCTGGAGCCGCTCGATCCGCGGGAGCACCCGGCGGCCCAGCACCCGGACCGTCAGGAGGAAGCAGATCAGGCCGACGATCAGTTGGCCGGGTTCGGGCTTCAGCGGACCGAGCTCGAAGTTCATCTGCTCCCCCTATGACCTGATGTCCCGTCATAGAAGGTGCTGCCCGCCCTGGTTGGCGCCGAACCGCAGCCGAACCGCGGCCGAACCGCCGACCCGGCTCCTGAGCCGGCCCCGCACCGGAGCCGGCCCCGCTCAGGTCAGGTCAGGTCAGGTCAGGTCACCTCGCCGCGCCGGCCGAACCGCTCCGCCCGCCACTCGCCGGTCTCCAGCACCTCCGCCAGCTGCCGCGCGGCGTCCCAGACGTCCACGTACGACAGGTACAGCGGGGTGAAGCCGAAGCGCATGAGGTCCGGTGCGCGGAAGTCCCCGATCACCCCGCGCTCGATCAGCGCCTGCACCACCGGGTAGCCGTCGGCGTGCCGCAGGGCGACCTGGCTGCCGCGCCGGGCGTGCTCGCGCGGGGTGGCCACCTCGATCCCCTCCAGGCCCTCCACCAGCGCGATGAAGAGGTCGGTCAGGGCCAGGCTCTTCGTCCGTACCGCGTCCAGGTCGGCGCGCTCCCAGATGTCCAGGCTGGTGCCCAGCGCGGCCTGGCCGAGCAGCGAGGGCGAGCTGGTCAGGAAGCGCCCGATGCCCTCCCTCGGGTCGTACCCGGGCTCGAAGGCGAACGGGCGGGCGTGGCCGAACCAGCCGCTCAGCGGCTGCCGCGGGCCGGCCGCGAGGTGGCGCCGGGCCACGTACAGGAAGGCCGGCGCGCCGGGGCCGGCGTTCAGGTACTTGTAGGTGCAGCCGACCGCGAAGTCAGCGTTGCTCGCGTCGAGTTCGATCGGCAGGGCGCCCACCGAGTGGCAGACGTCCCAGATCATCAGGGCGCCCGCGGCCTGCACCCGGGCGGTGATCCCGGGCATGTCCAGCAGCTCGCCGGTGCGGTAGTCCACGTGCGAGAGGACGACGACGGCGACGTCCGCGTCCAGGTGCCGGTCGAGCTCCCCGGGGGTGGTCAGCACGCTGCGCGCGCCCTCGAACAGCCCGGTCACGCCCTCGGCGATGTAGAGGTCGGTGGGGAAGGCCGCGCCGTCGCCGAGCACCGTGTGCCGGCCGGGGCGCAGCCGCAGCGCGGCCGTCAGCACCTTGAACAGGTTGACCGAGGTGGTGTCGCAGACCACGACCTCCTCGGTCCCGGCCCCGATCAGCGGCGCGATCCGCCGGCCGAGCCGGTAGGGCTGCTCGAACCAGCCGGCCTCGTTCCAGCTGCGGATCAGCTCGCGGCCCCACTCCTCCTCGACGACCTGCCGCACCCGCTCCGGGGTGCGGGCCGGCAGTGCTCCGAGCGAGTTCCCGTCCAGGTAGACGACGCCCTCGGGCAGGGCGAACTCCTTGCGGAACGCCGCCAGCGGGTCGACGGCGTCCAGCGCCGCGCACTCCTCGCGCGTCATGATGCCCAACGTCCTGCCCACTCTCTCGCTCACAGCTCGTCCCGTACGGTCCACAGCTCGGGGAACACGTCCTGCTCGGCGGCCTTGCGCAGCCAGGTGAGGCCGCTGGAGCCGCCCGAGCCGGGCTTGGCGCCCATCGCGCGCTTCACCGCTGCCAGGTGCCGCTGGCGCCAGCGGGTGACCCGCTCGGCGACGTCCAGCAGCGCCTCGGCGAGCGGCTGCAGCGCCGCGTGCGCGGGGTCGGCGTAGACCTGCCGCCAGGCGGCCTCCACGGCCGGATCGGCCCGGTGCCGCTGCTCGGAGGGCTCGTGCGGCACCGCCAGTCCGCGCCGGGCGAGCAGCGCCAGGGCGTCGTCGTACAGACCGGGGGCGCGCAGCGCCTCGCTCAGCTCGGCCCGCGTCTCGGGTATCTCGTCGTACATCCGCAGCAGGCCGGCGTTCTTGTTGCCCAGCAGGAACTCCAGGTGCAGGAAGGCCGAGGACTGGAACCCGGAGGCCTCGCCGAACACCGAGCGGAAGGCGTTGAACTCCTGCGGGGTCATGGTCGCCAGCAGGTCCCAGGACTCCACCAGGACGTCCTGCACATGGGTGCCGCGCCGCAGCGCGGCCAGCGCGGCCGGCAGGTCGTCCTCGCGCATGGCCTGCTGGGCCAGCGTCCACTCGTGCCGGAGCAGGCCGAAGAGCAGCTCCATCACCTGGGTGGTGACGATGAACGACAGCTCGGCCGGGACCTTGCTGCGCGGCTGCTGCAGGCTGTGCAGTTCCTCCAGGCGCGCGTACCGGGCGTAGGGGGTGCCCCGACCCGGCTCACCGCCCCGACCGAACGACAGGTTGGGTGTCTCCACCGTGTCGTGCCCCATCCCGATCCCTCCTGATGACCCGGCCGGCGGATGCCGCCCGACCGGTGACGCGGCCGCCTGCTGGTCCGTAGTGGCCGGGGCCCCATTGTGCGGCGGTCACTGCCCCCACTTGAATGGGCACCGGGCACGGCAACCGCAGCCGGACCTGCCGATCGAGAGGTCTTCCCACCGATTCCCTTTACGATCGCAAAAGAGCGGGATCCAGCCAGTCGATCAACCTCTCCGGGAGCCGCCATGGACGCCGTCGACCGCCGCCTGCTGGCCGAGCTGCAGGCCGATGCCCGGCTCTCGTACAACGAACTCTCCCGCCGGGTGAGCCTCTCCGCACCCGCCGTCGCCGAACGGGTGCGCCGGTTGGAGGCCGAGGGGGTGATCAGCGGGTACCACGCCCACGTCGACCCCGCCCGGGCCGGGCTGCCGATCACCGCGCTGGTCCAGCTCCAGTGCTACGGCCCGCGCTGCGTGCTGCGCGACCCGGAGGTGCCGCGGTGGCCGGAGGTCCTCCAGCTGCACCGGGTGACCGGCGGGGCCTGCTGCGTGCTGCTGGTGGCGGTACCCGCGATGGCCGCCTTCGAGGCTCTGATCGACCGCCTCGGCGGCTACGGGCAGCCGGCCAGCTCGATGATCCTCTCCAGCCCGGTGCCCTGGCGGCCGGTGGTCGCGCCCTGACGCCCGCGCCGGCGCCGCGCCGCCCTCAGTGCGCCTCGGGCAGGTGCAGGCCCAGGCCCGCCAGGCCGTTCAGGAACAGCTCCACGCCGACCGCCGCCAGCAGCAGGCCGAGCAGCCGGGAGAGCACCTCCAGCGACGTCCGGTGGGTGCGCCGCATCAGCGGGGCGAGCGCCGCCACGCAGATGTAGTTGATCACCACCACGGCGATGTAGGCGCCGACGACGGTGGTCCGCCAGCCCCAGTCGTCCTTGCTGAGCGAGCCCACCAGCACCGCGGTGACCGCCAGCGGGCTGGCCACGTACGGCAGCATCAGTTCGCGGATGCCGTCCACCATCGGGTTCGGCAGGTGGTCGTCGTCCTCGCCGGTGCCGGCGCCGAGGTGGATGCCGAGGACCAGGGCGACGGCGTAGACGAAGAAGATCGTCCCGCCGGCCAGTTGCAGCGACTGGTCGCTGATGTGGAACAGCGAGGTCACGAAGTCCGCGCTGTAGGCGAGCACCAGGCCGATCAGGGCGGTGATCAGGGAACTCCAGGCCGCCAGCCGCCGCAGTTCGTGGGTGCTGCGGGTGGCGGCCAGCCGGGCGAAGGACAGCAGGACCTTCGGCGGGCCGACGACGGCGAAGAAGGCGATGAACGCGCTGCTCAGGTTGAAGACGAACATGGGCCAAGCATGATCGGGACGCTCAGCGCAGTTCGACCGCCACGCCCTCGGTGCGCAGGGTGTCGAGGATCGCGTCGAAGTAGCTCAGCCGCCGCCCGCCGATGACGACGGTGCCCGTCAGGTGCCGCCGGGCGGTGCCGGCGTCCCGCCAGACCAGGGTGAACGGGGGAGCGGGCCCGAAGCCGCCGTGCAGGCAGTCGGCCAGCGCGTCGAGGTTGCTGCCGTAGTAGCCGCCGGGGCCGTTCAGGGCGGCGCCCAGGGCGGTGTAGAACGCGACGCGGTCGGTGATCGCGTGGCCGTCCAGCTGGTACGCGGGCGGCGGCGCGGGCGGGTCGGTGGCCATCGTTCCTCCATTCCTCGGTGCTCCGATGTTCGCCCGGATGGCGGCCCCGGGTCGAGCCGGCCCGCCCTTTCGGCTCCTATGGAAGCCGGATCACCTCCGCTGGAACGAGGACTCGACATGTGTCTGAACCGTAAGGATCTCGGCCTGCTGGCCCTGCGCGGCGCCGTCGGCGGGGTGCTGATCGCGCACGGCACCCAGAAGCTGTTCGGCTGGTTCGGTGGCGGCGGCCTGGAGGGCACCACCCAGGCGATGGAGCACATGGGCTTCCACCCGGCCCGGCAGAGCGCCCTGGCGGCCGGCCTCGGCGAGGCCGGCGGCGGCGCGCTGCTGGTGGCCGGGCTGGCCACCCCGGCGGCCGGCGCGGTGGTGGCCGGCACCATGGCGGGCGCGGTCGCGGTGCACGCCCCGTCCGGCTTCTTCGTGATGTCGGGCGGCTACGAGTACCCGGCGTTCCTGGGGGCGACCGGGCTCGCGCTGGGCCTGGCGGGCCCGGGGCGGTACTCGCTCGACCACCTGACCGGCCACGCCTTCGACCGGCCCTGGGTGGGCCTGGTGGCGTTCGCCGCGAGCGCCGCCTCGGCGTACGGCGTGGTGGCCCGCCGCCGGCACGTGGTGCGGCTGCGCGAGGAGCGGGCCGCCGTGGAGGCGCAGACGCAGGAGGGCTCGGGGCTGTCCTGAAACCGCCCCGCCGGGGTTCCGCGCGCCGGGGCGGTGCGCGGAACCCCGCGGTCGCGGCCCGCCGCGACCCTCACCCGGATGCCCACCCCTGTTGGCGGGCGCGGTCGCGCCCTCGGAGGGTGGGCGTGAGGTGTGCCGGGCAGCCCGGCGCCGAGCCGGAGCACAGAGCCGCCGCAGCGCGGAGACGAAAGCAGCGCGGACGACGACGCGCAGAATCGAGGACCCATGGACCGCCAGTCGCCGACCCGGGCGAACCGCCCGACCGGCCCGACCCACCCGACCCGCACCACCGCCCAGGACGTCACCGCCGCGGTGGTGCGCCGTCCCCGCCGGGCGGTGGCCGGCGTCCTGGCCGCGGCCGCCCTGGGCACGGCGGCGCTGGCCGGCTGCTCCTCGGACAGCGAGCCGAGCAAGGCCGTCTCCTCGGCCGCCGGCGCGGTCCAGTCGGGCCTCTCGGCCGCCGCCTCCGCCGCCGCCTCGGCCGTGGAGTCGGCCGCGAGCGGGCTCTCCTCGGCGGCCTCCTCCGCGGTGGCGTCGGTGGCCGCCTCGGCGCAGGCGGCGGCCTCCTCGGCGGTCGCGAACGTCAAGGGCGGGCTGGACGCCAAGGGGGACGTCACGGTGAGCGGGGTGACGATCGGCTCGGACGGCAAGGCCGAGGCGACGCTCTCCGTCGCCAACCACGAGCAGCAGTCCAACCGGTACGTGATTCAGGTCAACTTCACCGACGCCTCCGGCAATGTCCTGGACGCGACGGCGGTGACCGTTCCGGACGTGGCCGCCGGGCAGACCGCCCAGGCCACAGCCCGGAGCAACCGTGACCTCTCCGGCTCGGTGAAGGTCGTGGTGGCCAACGCAGTCCGGTACTGATCCGCAGGTCAGCGGGGCCGGTCCGGCGGGGGCCAACCTTAAGCGCGACTCAAGCCTCAACATCACCCCTTGACGGGCGAGTTGGTCTAGTCCATTTTAATCCACAGGTGCAGGGAGCCCCTGAACCGGCGTCAGCGGTCTGTGGCCGCGGGCGCCGGTTCGGCATATCCCGGTGTCCGTCAGGCATGTACCCGCTCGATTCCCTTCCCCCGTTCTGTCATGCCCTGGTCGTACGGCCCCACCCCGTACGAGCCCGCCAGGCGCGGCGGATCCCCCACAACCAGGAGTCACGCACCCATGCTCCGTTCACGTATCGAAAGGGCCGGGACCCCGGCTCAGGAGGGCGGCCGCCGGCGGCGCCCGAAGAGCCTGGCCGCCCTCGCGGTCGGCACGACCGCCTCCCTGCTGCTCGGCGCGGGCCTCGCCCTCACCGGTGGTGCCTCGGCCAGCGCGGCCGTCACCAACTCCACCGGCGCGCCCGCCACCAGCGGTGGCATCAAGGTCGCCTACTTCGACCAGTGGTCGATCTACGCGAACGCGTACTACCCGAAGACGATCCAGGACACCGGCGTCGCCGGGAAGCTGGACTACCTGATCTACTCGTTCGCGAACATCCACCCCACCAACCTGAACTGTTTCGAGGCCACCAAGGCCGCGAGCCAGGACGACAACAACCCCAACGCGGGTGACGGTGCGGGCGACGCGTTCGCCGACTACCAGAAGAGCTTCGGCCCGGACATCTCGGTCGACGGCGTCGGCGACGCCTGGGGCCAGCCGATCGCGGGCAACTTCAACCAGCTGAAGAAGCTGAAGGCGAAGAACCCCAACCTCAAGGTCCTGATCTCGCTGGGCGGTTGGACGTACTCCAAGTACTTCTCGGCGGCGGCCGCCACGGACGCCTCCCGCAAGAAGCTGGTCTCGTCCTGCATCGACATGTTCATCAAGGGCAACCTGCCGACGGACGCCGGCTACGGCGGCCCGGGCTCGGCGGCCGGCATCTTCGACGGCATCGACATCGACTGGGAGTACCCGGGCGGCGGCGGCCACACCGGCAACATCTCCAGCCCGAGCGACAAGCAGAACTTCACCCTGCTGCTGAAGGAGCTGCGCGAGCAGCTGGACGCCCAGGGCAAGACCGACGGCAAGACCTACGCCACGGCGGCGGCGGTCGGCGCCGGCCAGGACAAGATCCGGAACGTGGAGACCGACAAGATCGGTCAGTACCTCACGTTCCTGGACATCATGACCTACGACATGCACGGTGCCTGGGACGCCAAGGGCCCGACCAACCACCAGGCCCCGATCTACTCCGGCCCGGACGACCCGATGACCCCGGCCGCGCCGGGCAACGGCAAGTACTCGGTCGATGCCGCGATCAAGGCGTACACCGCCGGTGACACCGACTACGGCATCCCGGGCGGCTTCCCGGCCAAGAAGATCAACGTGGGTGTGCCGTTCTACTACCGCGGCTGGACCGGCGTCCAGAACAACGGCAAGAACGGTCTCTTCCAGCCCGCCACCGGCCCGGCCACCGGCGCGGCGATGTCCGGCAACGTCCCCGGCATCCAGATGTACAAGGAGCTCGCGGGCTTCGTCGACAACCCGGCCCGGACCTTCTGGGACGACACGGCGAAGACCACGTACTTCTACGACGGCTCCACGTTCTGGAGCGGCGAGGACACCCGGTCGATCCAGGCCAAGGTCGACTACGCCCACTGCAACGGCCTCGGGGGCTCCTTCGCCTTCTCGCTGTACGACCTGGGGACCAAGACCGCGCTGTTCGACAAGATGGTCGAGGCCACCAACGGATCCGCCGCCGCCTGCCCGGCCGCGCCGAGCCCCACCCCGACCCCGACCAAGACGGTGACCCCCACGCCGACCCCGACCGCGACGGCCACCCCCACCACGACCCCCACCACGACCCCGACCCCGACCACCACCCCGACCTCTCCGGCCGGCTGCTCCGCCGCCCCGAGCTGGGACGCGGCGGCCACCTACGCCACCTCGACCAAGGTCTCCTGGAAGGGTCACTACTACACCAACAAGTGGTGGACCAAGGGCGAGGACCCCACCACCACCGGTCAGTGGGGCGTCTGGACCGACAACGGCCCCTGCTGAGGCCGTACCGCTCCACCGTTCAGGCGCCCGGCCGTCCGCGGGCCCGCGCACCTGAGCAGCCTGAGCACCTGAAGATCTGAGGGCCCTGACGGACCCTCGCACCACGAGTCCGGCCCGCCGGGGGACGACACCCCGGCGGGCCGGACTTTCCACGTTCCCGGGCCCGGGGCCGGCCGCCCGGCCACCGGGCCGCCGGGCTCAGGCCAGGTCGTCGGTGCGCCCGAGGGCGTCGGGCTGGCTCTCCTCGATCCGGCGCAGCATCCGGGCCAGCATCGCGGACAGCACGGTGCGGTCCTCGCCGACGACGTCCTGGAGCAGCTCCTCCTCGAAGACGGCCGCCATCCGCATCGACTCCAGCCACTTGTCGCGGCCGTTCTCGGTCAGCTCGATGATCACCCGGACCCGGTTGGTCTCGTCCCGCTCCCGGGTGACGAGGTCCTCGGCGACCATCCGGTCGATCCGGTGGGTCATCGCGGCCGGGGTGAGCCCGAGCCGCTTGGCCAGCTCGCCCGGTCCCAGC
The DNA here is from genome assembly GCF_040298365.1 of Kitasatospora sp. NPDC001603. NCBI lineage: Bacteria > Bacillati > Actinomycetota > Actinomycetes > Kitasatosporales > Streptomycetaceae > Kitasatospora > Kitasatospora sp. NPDC001603. Next base: position 25,589 of record NZ_JBEPAA010000011.1, on the reverse strand, counting down.
CGGTAGGGGTTCCCGGCGACCACCAGGGCCTTGAGCACCTCCCACTCGGCGGAGGTGATTCCCAGCACAGTCAGCTGCCGGCTGTAGGAGACGCCCATCCGCCGGGCGACCCGGGAGAGGGTCTGCACGATGGTCTCCACCTGCGGGTCCACGGTGGGGAATTCCCGCTGGTAGACGGCCACCTGCTCGGCGATGCCCAGCTCGTCGGGGGCGGCCGGCGCGGGCTTGTCTGCTGTCATGCGGACCAGTGTCGCACGTGGGGGTGCAGACCTTAAGCCTTTGACTCCGCAGTCTTCCGGTGCTAAGACTTTATCTCGGCAGACTTTAGCTCTTAAATCTTCTGCCCTTAAGAGTATTCATTGAAACCAGCGAAGGGGTGTGCACGGTGACCGGCACGGTGAAGCAGCAGAGGCAGCGGCGTCATGGGGCGGGCGGCCCGCTGCGCCGCGTCCAGATCGGCAACGCGCTCAGTGCGTTCGGCAGCGGATTCACGATGCCGTACATGTTCGTGTACGTGGACCAGGTGCGGGGGCTGGGCTCGCTGGCCGCCGGGATGGTGTTCACCGTCTTCGCGCTGGCCGCGCTCGCGGTGCTCCCGTTCACCGGCCGCGGCATCGACCGGTACGGCCCGCGCCCGGTGCTGCTCGCCGGTGCCGCGCTCGCCGCCACCGGCGCGTTCGCCTTCGGCCACGCCACCGGCACCCCGGCCCTGCTGGTCTCGTCCTTCCTGTTCGGCGCGGGCGTCACCACCTGCCAGCCGGCGCTCGCCACCATGATCGTCCGCTGTTCGACCGCCGCGACCAGGTCGCACGCCTTCGCGCTGCAGTTCACCCTGATCAACCTGGGCATGGGCATCGGCGCGCTGGTCGGAGGCCAGATCGTGGACGTCGCCGACCCCGCCAGCCTGACCCGGCTGTTCACCATCGAGGCCGTCACCTTCCTGGGCCTGGCCCTGGTCACCGGCAGCGCCCGGATCCCGAACGCGGCCCCGGTCCTGGTCCCGGGCGCGGCCAAGGGCCCCCAGGGCCTGCGGGCGCTGGTAGCCGACAAGGCGATGCTGCGGCTCTGCGTGCTCGCCGGGCTGATCTTCTTCACCTGCTACGGCCAGTTCGAGTCCGGTGTCGCGGCCTTCGCCACCGACACCGTCGGCACCGCGCCCTCCACCCTGGGCATCGCCATCGGCGCCAACGCGCTGACCATCGTCGTGCTGCAGATGTTCGTGGTGCGGATCACCGCCCGCCGCCGGCGCACCACCGCGATGGCCGCGGCCGGCGTGGTCTGGCTGGGTGCCTGGGCGATGGCCCTGGTGGCCGGCCTGATCCGGACCGAGACCATGGCCGCCACGGTCGCGATCGTCTCGATCTACGCCCTGTTCGGGGTGGGTGAGTCGCTGCTCGCCCCCACCCTGGGCCCGATCGTCGCCGATCTCGCCCCGGCCCGGCTGCTCGGCACCTACAACTCCGGGTACGCCCTGGTGAAGCAGGTCGCGATCGCGGTCGGCCCGGCCGTCGGCGTGCTGCTGGTCGGCTCCGGCACCTGGCCGCTCTACCTGGCGGCGATGGCCGGCTCCACCGTGCTGATCGTGGTCCTGTCGCTGCGGCTGCGCCCGTACCTCACCGCCGTCCAGGACAACGCGGCCCCGGCCGTCGTCCGGACGACCCTGCCGGTCCGGGAGCTCCAGACCGCGGCGTGACGCCCGGCCTGACATGCCACGACTGCGCCGTCCGGGTCACCTGGACGGCGCTCGTCGCGCTTGGATTCGTGACCACCGGCACATAGTGTCAGTGGCTGTTGACCGTCCGGCTCCGACCGGCACAGGCGAGACAGGCGAAATCGGCGAGGCTATGACGCAAGCGGCGCTCACGCACCCACCCGCACCAGCGGCCCCCGCAGCCCCCGTACCGGCCCGTCGGGGGCTGCCGCGCTGGGCGGCCGAACGGGCCGGCTGGCTCGGGCCGATCGGCGTGGCGCTCTTCGCCGGACTGCTGCGGTTCTGGAACCTCGGCTACCCCAACGCCTTCGTCTTCGACGAGACGTACTACCCCAAGGACGCCTGGTCGCTGCTGCGACAGGGCTACGAGGGCACCTGGCCGGACAGTGCCAACGCCGACATCCTGGGGGTGCCGCAGCGCATCCCGCTCACCTCCGCGCCGGAGTTCATCGCCCACCCGCCACTCGGCAAATGGGTCATCTCGCTCGGCGAATGGGGCTTCGGCCTGCACCCCTTCGGCTGGCGTTTCATGACCGCGCTGCTTGGCACGGTGACCGTGCTGATGCTGGCCCGGATCGGCCGCCGGCTGTTCGGCTCCACCCTGATCGGCTGCACCGCCGCCCTGCTGATGGCCGTCGACGGGCTCCAACTGGTGATGAGCCGGGTCGGCCTGCTGGACGGCGTCCAGATGTTCTTCGTGCTCGCCGCCTTCGGCTCCCTGCTGGTCGACCGCGACCGCACCCGGGCCCGGCTGGCGTCCGCCCGCGACGGCGCGCGGCCGGACGGCGACCGGATCCGCCTCGGCCCGCGCCCCTGGCGGATCGCCGCCGGGGTCGCGCTCGGCGCCGCCTGCGCGGTCAAGTGGAACGGCGTCATGGTGCTCGCCGCGTTCGGCCTGCTCACCGTGCTCTGGGACCAGTCCGGCCGCCGCTGGGCCGGCGCCCGCCGCCCCTGGCGCTCGATGCTGCGCCGGGACGCGCCGCCCGCCCTGCTCGCCATGGTCGGCTCGGCCCTCGTGGTGTACGTCGGCTCCTGGGCCGGCTGGCTCGCCGCCGGCGGCCGCACCGGCGGCGGGTACGACCGGCACTGGGCCGACGACCGGGCCGGCCTCTCCGCCGACAGCTTCTTCGGCGTCCCGCTGCCGCAGGTCCCGATGAGCTGGGTGCCGGCGCCGCTGCGCAGCCTCTGGCACTACCACGCCCAGATGTACGACTTCAACACCGGCCTGAGCACCCCGCACACCTACCAGTCGAACCCGTTCAGCTGGCTGGTCCAGGGCCGCCCGGTCTCCATGTACTGGGAGCAGGTGCCGAACGGGCAGCAGGGCTGCACGGCCTCCGGCGGCTGCGCCGCGCAGATCCTCGGCCTCGGCACCCCGCTGCTCTGGTGGACGGCCTGCTTCGCCCTGGCCTACCTGCTCTGGCGCTGGTTCTTCCGCCGGGACTGGCGCTCGGGCGCGGTGCTCTGCGGCGTCGCCGGCGTCTACCTGCCGTGGTTCCAGTACCAGGAGCGGACGGTCTTCTCGTTCTACATGGTGGTGCTGGTGCCCTTCCTCTGCCTGGCCGTGGCGCAGATGCTCGGGGCGATGCTCGGCCCGGCCGGGTGCTCGCCCGAGCGGCGCCGGGTGGGTGCGGCCGGGGCCGGGCTGATCGTGCTGGCGATCGTGGCCTGCTTCGCCTTCTTCTATCCGCTCTACACGGCGGAGGTGATCCCCATGACGTCCTGGCAGGACCGGATGTGGTTCACCAGCTGGATCTGAGGCGTGGCGCTCGCGGCGGCCGCGGGGAACCAGCTGCTGCCGGTCACCCCCCTGCTGGGGGTGGTGGCCGCCGTGCTGCTGGCCGCCGCCGTGGCGGTGGCCGGGTGGGGCCTGCTCGGGCACGGCCACGCGGTGCTGCGGGCCGGGCTGCGCGCGGCGGCGCAGCTGGCCGCCGTCGCGCTGGTGATCACCTGGGTGGTCGGCTCGCTCTGGTGGTCGGCGCTGTTCGTGCTGCTGATGTTCGCGGTCGCGGTGCGCACCGCCGGGCGGCGGCTGACCGCCGACCCGCAGTGGGTCCGGGCGGCCGTGCCGATCGGCGCCGGGGTGCTGCCGGTGCTCGGGCTGCTGCTGGGGGTCGGGCTGCTGCCGCCGAAGGGCCTCTCGGTCATCCCGGTGGCGGGCATCCTGATCGGCGGCGCGCTCACCGCGACCTCGCTGGCCGGCCGGCGCGCCCTGGACGAGCTGCGCCAGCGGCACGGCGAGGTGGAGGCGGCGTTCGCGCTGGGCTTCGAGGAGCGCGACGCCCGGCTGGAGATCTGCCGGACGGCCGCCGCGACCTCGCTCGTCCCGGCCCTCGACCAGACCAGGACGGTGGGCCTGGTCACGCTGCCCGGGGCGTTCGTCGGCATGCTGCTCGGCGGCGCCTCCCCGGTGCAGGCCGGCGCGGTGCAGCTGTTCGTGCTGGTCGCTCTGCTGGCGGTGGAGTCGGTGGCGGTCGTCGTGGTGCTGGAGCTGGTCGCCCGCGGGCTGCTGGGCGCTTCGCGGCCCGGCGCCGTCGGGTAGGCTTGGCGCGTTGAAGGGGAGTAGCCCTCCACCGGACCGTCGACATACTGGCCCCTCGGGGCCCGGCGCCCGGGGCATCTGTCAGCTGGATGCCGGCGAGACCTTCGGCCGCAGTGCTGTGATGTTCTGACCAGCGCTGTCGGGCCGGAGCGACCCCTCACGGAGCTGCCGAGGCCGGGCAGCCCGACCCCGAGGGATACCGAACCCCCGATGAGCCTGACCGTAGCCGCGATCACCTTCGGCATCGTCTTCCTGTCCGAACTGCCGGACAAGACCGCCCTGGCCAGCCTGATGCTCGGCGCCAAGTACCGGGCGAGCTATGTCTTCGCGGGCATCGCCGCCGCCTTCGCCCTCCAGGTCGGCATCGCCCTGGTCGCCGGGCACCTGCTCGCGCTGCTCCCGCACCGCTGGGTGGAGGGCGTCACCGGCCTGCTGTTCCTGGCCGGGGCCGCGATGCTGCTCTTCCACGGCGGCGGTGACGACGAGGACGGCCACGCCGCCAAGGAGCCGTCCGCCAACAGCTTCTGGAAGGTTGCCGGGGCCAGCTTCGTGGTCGTGGCGATCGCCGAGTTCGGCGACCTCACCCAGATCATGACCGCCAACCTCGCGGCCAAGTACGCCGACCCGCTCGCCGTCGGCCTCGGCGCCTGGCTGGCGCTCTGCGCCGTCGCCGGGATCGCCATCCTCGGCGGCCAGAAGCTGCTGAAGCACGTCCCGATGAAGATGATCATCCGGGTGGCGGCCGGGATCATGGTGCTGATGGCCGGGTTCAGCATCTTCCAGGCGATCACCGGCTGACCGGGGGTCAGCAGGTACCCGGGTCGCTCTCCAGGGCGGCCCGGGTCTTCGGCCCGTAGAAGGCGCCGCTCGGACCCGTCTCGCCCTTGATCTTGAAGCTGCGCTGGTAGTCGCCGAGCACCGTCGCGGTCCACCAGTCGAAGGTGCTGGTGGCGATCGACTTGTCGACGAATCCGCACGAGGTGGCCGCGAGCCGCAGCTGCATGTCCTTGACGTCCGCCCCGGTCATCCCGCGCTCCAGCACCCGCACCGTCGGTGTCGGGGCCGGGGTGGTCGCCGTCGGAGTCGGCGTGGCGGTGGCCGTCGGGGTCGGCGCGGTGGAGGTGGGGGCCGGCGCCGGGGGAGCCGCCGGGACCGGAGCGCTCGTCACGGCCGTGGCGCTCGGCGCCGCCGGCCGGCTCGTGGTCGGTCTGGCCGTCCTGCTCGGGGACGGGCTCGGGGCCTCGCTGGTGGACGGCGGCGCGCTCGGGCTCGGCGCCGGGGCGGTCGGGTCGACCGGGACGGGCGCCAGTGTCGTGGAGGGGGCGGGCTGCGCCCGGTCGCCCGGCTCGGCGGAGGGCGTCACCGCGTACGCCAGGCCGACGGTGAGCACCAGCAGCCCGGCGCCGGCCGCGGCCAGCAGGCCCTTGCGCCGGGCGGGCATGCCCTCCTCGGCCTGCCCCGCCGTGCGCCGGGCGGCCCGGCCGCCGGTCGGCCCCGGGGCGCCGGGCGCCGCCGGGTGGAACGGGAAGTAGCCGATCTCGGCGCCGTCGGCCGGGGACTGTCCCACCGTCGGCCCGGGGCCCGGCGGCGGCACCGACATCACCGGTGGGAGCACGGTGGTCGCGTAGGCGTCCGCGTCCGGCCCGGCCGGTCGCGCCGGCGGGCCGTCAGCGGCCTGGGCGGGCGGCAGCACGGTGGTGGCGAACGGGTCCGCGGGGGCGCCGGCCGGCGGGGCGTCCACGATCGGGCCGAGGGCCTGCGGCACGTACGGGCGGACCAGCGGCGGGCCTTCGAGGTGCGGGAGGACGGCGGTCTCGGTCAGGCCCGGATCCGGGAGGCACCGGCACCCGGCGGAGCGCGCGGTGCCGCACGTCGGGCAGTGCTGGTCCGGCATCGCCGGTCCTCCTCGGTCTCGAATCGTCTTCCGCCCGCCCCGGAGGGTGTCCCCGGGGGCGAACGCGCCTGATTATGCAGGACGGTCCCAGGGGTGGACAGGGGCGTCCGGGCCACCGCGGGGGTGTTGTGACGGTTGGTGGTGGTTGTGACCCGATGAACGGCCGGCCGGTCGGCGACGTCCCCCGAATGGCCGCCGTTCTTACGTTCGGCTCAACTGAACGGCGCAGACCGGGGCATTTCTGACAGCATGGTGGCTGGGAGTGATCATCCGCACGGACCCCGCCGACCGGGATCCGCGACCCCTGGAGTCTCCATGACGGATCCGATCGCCGCGTCCGACCGCAGCCCGGCCGGCGAGCCCGGGCCGCCGGAGGTCACCGCCCCCAACCTCTGGGTGCCGATCGGCGCGCTGCTGCTGGCGATGCTGCTGGCCGCGCTCGACCAGACCATCGTCTCCACCGCACTGCCCACCATCGTCAGCGACCTCGGCGGCCTGGAACACCTCTCCTGGGTGGTCACCGCCTACATGCTGGCCTCCACGGCGGCCACCCCGCTCTGGGGCAAGCTCGGCGACATGTACGGCCGGAAGCGCTTCTTCCAGGCCTCGATCGTGATCTTCCTGGTGGGCTCGGTGCTCTGCGGCATCGCCCAGAACATGGGCGAGCTGATCGCGTTCCGGGCCCTCCAGGGCCTCGGCGGGGGCGGGTTGATGGTGCTCTCCCAGGCGATCGTCGGTGACCTGGTCTCACCCCGGGACCGCGGCAAGTACCAGGGCCTGTTCGGCGCGGTCTTCGGCGTCACCAGCGTGCTCGGACCGCTGCTCGGCGGACTCTTCGTGGACAACCTCAGCTGGCGCTGGGTCTTCTACATCAACCTGCCGGTGGGGGTGGTCGCCCTGGTGGTGATCGCCGCCGTCCTGCACGGGACGGAGGTGAAGCGCCGGCACCGGATCGACTACCTGGGCACGGTCCTGATCGCCTCGGTGGCCACCTGCCTGGTGCTGATGACCTCGCTCGGCGGGACGACCTGGGCCTGGAGCTCCTGGCAGATCGTCGGGCTCGGCGTGCTGGGCGTCGTCCTGCTGGTCGCCTTCGTCCTGGTCGAACGGACCGCGGCCGAGCCGGTGCTGCCGCTGCGGCTGTTCCGCTCCCGGACGTTCAGCCTGGTCGCGGTGATCTCCTTCGTGGTCGGCTTCGCGATGTTCGGCGCGCTCACCTACCTGCCGACGTTCCTCCAGGTGGTCATGCAGGTCTCGCCGACCATGTCCGGCATCCACATGCTGCCGATGGTGCTGGGGATGCTGTTCACCTCGATCGGCTCCGGCCAGATCGTCGCCCGGACCGGCCACTACCGGGCCTTCCCGATCGCCGGAACGGCCGTCACCACGGTGGGCCTGCTACTGCTCTCCGGCCTGGACGAGCACAGCAGCACCTTCGAGATGAGCTGCTACTTCCTGGTCTTCGGCCTGGGCCTCGGCCTGGTGATGCAGGTGCTGGTGCTGATCGTGCAGAACTCCGTCGGCTACCAGGACCTGGGCGTGGCCACCGCCGGCGCCACCTTCTTCCGGTCCATCGGGGCGTCGTTCGGCGTCTCCATCTTCGGCACCGTGTTCGCGTCCGGGCTCAACAGCCGGCTCTCCGACGCGCTCGCCTCCGGGGTCCCGGTGCCGGCCGGCTTCGACCCCGGCGCGATCACCTCCGACCCCCGGGGGATCGCCGCCCTGCCGGCCGCCACGCAGGACGCGATCTACCACGCGTACTCCGAGTCGATCACCCGGGTCTTCCTGTACGCGGTACCGGTGGCGTTGGTCGCCTTCGTGCTGTCGCTCTTCCTGCGGGAGCAGAAGCTGCGCTCGACGGTGACCGCTCCCGACCTGAGCGAGTCGATCGGCCTCAATCCGGTGGAGCGCTCCTCGCTGGACGAGATCGCCCGCTCCCTGTCGGTGCTGAGCACCCGGGAGGCCCGGCGCGACCTGTTCCGGCGGATCACGGAGGGCGCCGGGCTCGACCTCAAGCCGGCCTCCAGCTGGCTGCTGCTGCAGATGCACCACCACGGGTCGGCCGAGCCCGCCGAACTGGCGGAGCGCCGGATCGTGCCGCTCGCGGTCGTCGAGGAGGCCGCCCGGGAGGTCGAGGACCGGGGGCTGGCCGCGCGCACCGGCGGCCTGCCGCTGCGGCTCACCGAGCCGGGGGAGGCGGCGGCGGTCCGGCTGGTGGCGGCCCGCCGTGAGCAGCTCTCCGAACTGCTCGGTGACTGGGACGAGAAGCAGTACGCGGACCTGGCGGAGCTGCTGACCAAGCTCTCCGCCGCGCTCTGCGCGGACGAGCGCGACCGGCCGGACCGGGCCGGGGCGGAGCCCGCGGAGCGGCGATCGGTGTAGGGGGTGGGTGCCTCGGTGGGGCGTCGGGCGTGCCGGGGGGTGCCTGGGGGTGGCTTGGTGGTGCGTCAGGGGGTCCCGAACCACCGGGGCGTGTCGAGCCGGAACGGGTCGCCGGGGGCGAGGGCGCGCAGGTCCGTCTCCAGGGCGCGCAGTCGCTCCTCACCGAGGGTGTCGGACCACTGGGCGCGCAGTTCGTCGAAGATCCGGGCGGACCGGACCAGGCAGTCCACGCCCCGGGCGGTGAGCCGGACCACCTTGCGGCGGGCGTCGGCGGGGTCGCTGCCGCGCTCGACGTAGCCGAGCTGTTCGAGCTGTTCGACGGTCTTGCCGGCGGCCTGCTTGGAGACGCCGAGGCGGCGGCCGAGTTCGACGGCGGTGGTGCCGTCCGGCCCGATCGCCTGGAACACGAAGCCGTGCATCGGCCGCAGGTCGGGGTGGCCCTCACGGGCGATCCGCTCGTGCAGCTCGTCGATGATCAAGCGGAAGGCGAGCAGCAGCCGCAGCGGCAGCTCGAAGCCGGGGGGAGCGGAGTCGCTTGACACGATAGACAACCTCATTGACCATATAGACAACGTCATTGACCATTCTAGGGGGCCACACCCATGTCCGTCATCCGCCGCACCGAAGCCCGTCGTACCGAGACGCCCAACGCCGTCATGACCACCCTCGCCTCACCCACCCAGGGCGGCAGCGCGCTCGCGATGTGGCGTGTGGAGATGGCCGCCGGCGGCCAGGGCCCGCTGCACGCCTTCGACGTCGAGCAGGTCTGGACCGTCCTGACCGGCGCCCTGTCCGTCGAACTGGGCGAGGACGCCTTCGCGCTGGCGGCCGGCGACACGGCCGTGCTGCCCGCCGGTGTGGCGCGCCGGATCTCCGCCGGGGAAGCCGTCACCGCGCTGGTCGCCGCGCCGGGCGGGGCCCGGGTGTCCGTCGCCGGCCGGCCCGAGGAGGAGCCCTTCGTCCCCGGCTGGATCGCCTGATCAACGGGCACCGGCCCCCCGCACCGCCCCTTCCGGAGCGGTGCGGGGGCCGGTGGAGGTTCGGCGGCCGCCGGGGCTGTCGTTCCGGGCGGAGGTGGCCGCCGCGGTCCAGCTGGTCGACCATGCCCAGGAGGCCCCGTCGTTGCGCGGGTTCGGGGCCAGGCTGCCGCGACTTCGGGACGCGCCACCGCTCGGTCGGGGAGACGTTCCGCGCCTGCCGCCACCCGCTTGTGGGGCAGGATGGAGCCATGAGCGTAGTCAAGATCAACGTACTGACCGTCCCCACCGAGCAGCGCGAGGTGCTGGAGAAGCGCTTCGCCTCCCGCGCGGGCTCCGTGGAGAACTCCGACGGCTTCGAGTGGTTCGAACTGCTCCGCCCGATCGAGGGCACCGACAGCTACCTCGTCTACACCCGGTGGGCCGACGAGGAGTCCTTCAAGGCCTGGATGGAGGGCCCCATGCAGGCTGCCCACCGCCAGGGCCCGCCGCCCGCCGAGGGCGAGGCGCCGCAGCGCCCGGCGGCCTCCGGCTCGACCCTCTGGTCCTTCGAGGTCGTCCAGTCGGCCGGCCCGAAGGGCTGATCGCCTCCCTCGGGCCCTCTCCTCGCACGGGTTTCGCGGGGGGAGGGCCCGAACCGCGTTCTCAGCCGCCCGCGATGGCCGCGAGGTGGGCGGCGGCCGACCGGGACGGGCTGTCGAGGGGCGCCGTGCCCTTCGCCGCCGTGCCGAGAGAAGCTGCCCGAGGCGACGCCAGGGTCTCCAGGTCCGGCCTCTTCCCTTGATCAGAAGCGGTTCGGGTGCTCATCAACAGGAGGGGTCTGCGTCGGAGTCGCCCGATCCGCGTCGATGGCGCCGGCCGCCTGGGCTGCTTCCCGGAAGGTGACGACCGCCTCGCCGTTCTCCCGCGCCCATGCGGTGAGCATCCTGATGGGTTCCTCCAGGGTTCGCCCGAGATCGGTCAGGCCGTACTCCACGCGCGGCGGCGCCTCGGCGTACGCGTGCCGCTCGACCAGCCCGTTGGCCTGGAGCCGGCGCAACGTCTGGGTCAGCACCTTGCGCGAGACGCCGCCGCTCAGCTCGACCAACTCGCCGTGACGCAACGGGCCGTCGGTCAGCGCGAAGAGCGTGACCATGGACCACTTGCTGGCGATGATCTCCATGGCCAGGAGAGCGGGACAGTCGGCGAGGAAGGCGATTCCCGGTCGCAGGCTCATGACCCGAAGGTTACCTGGAGGTACCTGATGGCCGCCTATCGTCGTGGAGGTGCGCACGCCTCTTACTCGCATCGCATGATTGAGGTTCAGCCATGTTCGTCTCACTCGCCGTCGTCACCGTGGTCATGTCGGCGCTTCTCCTGGCATCGGCCGGGGCCAAGGCTCTGCGGACGCGGCACATCACCGAGCAGATGTCCACACTCGGACTGTCGCAGAGCATGATGGCCTTCCTGATCGGCGCTCAGATCGCGGGCGCGGCCGGTGCGATCGCCGGACTCCGGTGGGGACCCGTCGGGATCGCCGCCGCGATAGGCCTTTCGCTCTACTTCGCCGGGGCGGTCGCCTTCCACCTGCGCGTCGGCGACCGCAGGGGCGCGTCTCCGGCGGCGGTCCTCACCATCGTCTCCGTCGCCCTGGTCGTGCTGCGCGCCGCCACCCTCTGACAGCGGACGGCGGGCTGCCGTCGGGGCCGTTGGGGCACGTTCCAGGCTGCCAAGCGCCTGGTCACAGTTCGGCCGAGTTGCCCCCGGTCCCTCTCGCGGGTTTCGGCCGTCCTGCCCGTCGAGGTGGTGTGCCCCGGACTCGGCCGGGGCACACCACCGTTCAGGGGGTGGGCGGTGGGCGGAACTCGACCGGGGCGGCGAAGGCGGCGCGGCGGGTGGCCCGGCGGAGGGCGCGGAGGACGGTGGTGCCGAGGGTGAGGCAGAGGACGACGGTGAGGACAGCGCGGGGGAGGTCCCAGCCGAGGGAGGTGGTGAGGCAGTAGGCGGCGAAGCGGACCAGGTTGGCGCTCACGTCGTCCCCCGGGACGAAGGAGATCGAGCCGGACAGGCCGGCGATATAAGGCCAGCCCTGGAGGTTCATCACCGTGCCGTAGAGCAGTGAGGCGACGGCGCCGTAGCCGGCGAGCAGGGCGAGTTCGCGGCGGCCGCGCAGGGTGGCGGCGCCCGGGAGCAGGCCGGCGCCCAGGCAGACCCAGCCCATGGCGAGCATCTGGAACGGCAGCCAGGGGCCGACCCCGCCGGTCAGCAGCGCGGAGGCGAACATCGAGAGCGAGCCGAGGACGAAGCCGAAGCCGGGGCCGAGGACCCGCCCGGCGAGCACCATCAGGAAGAACATCGGCTCCAGGCCGGCGGTACCCGCGCCGAGCGGGCGCAGCGCGGCGCCCGCCGCGGCCAGGACGCCGAGCAGGGCGACCGACTTGGCGTCCAGGCCCGGCGCGCCGCCGCCGGCCGTGCGGCCCTCGGAGATCTGGGCGATCACCACCGCGAGGAGGAGCGGCAGGAGCAGGGCGAACAGCCAGGGGGCGTCGGTGGAGTGGCCGACCAGGGCGGAGTCGGTGGCGGCGAGCAGCGGCCAGCCGAAGGCGGCCACGCCGACCGAGGAGGTGAGCAGCAGGGTGGCGATCGAGCGGCGGCCGAGGGGGACGGGGCGGTTCCCCGCGCGGGGGGTGCGGTTCGTCCGGCTTGGGTTCGTCCGGCTTCGGTTCGTTCGGCTTCGGGGCATTCGGCTTCGGTTCATTCGGCGCTCCCGGCGAGGGCCCGTTCGACCTGGTGGACGGTGAGCCAGGGCCCGGGCGCGAGGATCTTGGAGACCTGCGGGGCGAAGGTGGGGGAGGAGACCACCACCTCCGGGGTCGGGCCGTCCGCGACGATCTCTCCGTCGGCCAGGATCACCGTGCGGTGGGCGAGTTCGGCGGCGAGCTCGACGTCGTGGGTGGCGAGCAGGACGGCGTGGCCCTCGGCGGCGAGCGTCCGCAGGATCTCCACCAGGCGGGCCTTGGCGGCGTAGTCGAGACCCCGGGTGGGCTCGTCGAGCAGGATCAGCGGCGGCCGGGCGGTGAGCACCACGGCCAGTGCCAGAGTGAGCCGTTGGCCCTCGGAGAGGTCGCGCGGGTGGGTGGCGTCGGCGATGCCGGGCAGTAGCCGCTCCACCAGGGCGCGGCAGGTACCCGGGTCGGCGCCCGCGTCGCCGTCCGCCGCGGCGCACTCACCGGCGACGCTCTCCCCGTACAGCAGGTCGCGCGGGTCCTGTGGGACGAGGCCGACCTGGCGGATCAGCTCGGCGGGCCGGGTGCGGTGCGGGGTCCGGCCGCCGACCCGGACGCTGCCGGCGGCGGGGGCGTGCAGGCCGACCAGGGCGCCGAGCAGGGTGGACTTGCCGGCGCCGTTGCGGCCCATGAGTGCCGTGATCTCCCCGGGGTGGAGGGCGAGGTCCACTCCGCGCAGAGCCGGGACGGGGCCGCGCTTGACGGCGAGGCGGTCGGCGGTGGCGAGCGGGGCGGTGGCCGGGTCGGTGGGTGCGGCGGCGGGGCGCAGGCCGTCCAGTCGGGTGCGGAGGGTGGCGGCCTTGCGGCGGGCGTCGCGGACCGTGAGCGGCAGCGGGGTCCATCCCGCGAGCCGGCCGAGGCCGACCACGGGCGGGTGGACGGGGGAGTGCGCCATCACCTCGGCCGGTTCGCCGAGGACGGGCGGGGCGCCGGGCGTCAGCAGCAGGACCTGGTCGGCGTACTGCACGACCCGCTCCAGCCGGTGCTCCGCCATCAGGACGGTGGTGCCCAGGTCGTGGACCAGGCGTTGCAGGACCGCCAGCACCTCCTCGGCGGCGCCCGGGTCGAGGGCCGAGGTGGGCTCGTCCAGGACCAGGACCCGCGGGTGGACGGTGAGCACCGAGCCGATGGCGACGCGCTGTTGCTGGCCGCCGGAGAGCGAGCCGAGCGCGCGGTCGCGCAGATCGGCGAGGCCGAGCAGGTCGAGCGTCTCCTCGACCCGGCGCCGCATCACGTCCGGCGCCAGGCCCAGCGACTCCATGCCGTAGGCGAGTTCGTCCTCGACCGTGTCGGTGACGAAGTGGGCGAGCGGGTCCTGGCCCACCGTGCCGACCAGGTCGGCGAGTTCGCGCGGCCGGTGCTCCCGGGTGTCGCGCCCGGCGACGGTCACCCGGCCGTGCAGCACGCCGCCGGTGAAGTGCGGGACGAGGCCGCTGACGGTGCCCAGCAGGGTGGACTTGCCGGAGCCGGAGGGGCCCACCAGCAGGCAGAGCTCCCCTTCGGGGACGGTCAGGTCGACGCCGCTGAGCGCCGGCGCCTCGGCGTCGGCGTACTGGACGGAGACCTGCTCGAAGGTGATCACGAGGCCCTCCGGGGCGGGTGCGGGGTGACGAACGCCGGTACCAGGCCGATCAGTACGGCGAGGACGGCGGTCAGGGGCAGGGCGGGAGCGGTCGGCGGGACGACGGTCGGGGCGAAGGCGGCGGGATCGAGGGCGGAGAGCCAGATCGTCAACCCGGCCACGGCGGCGCCCGATCCGGCGGTCAGCCACTCGGGGAGGGCCCACGGGTCGGGGCGGTAGCGCGTCCGGGGGGAGCGGCGGCCGCCGAGCAGCAGACCGGCGAAGGCCGCGGCCAGGCCGAGCAGCAGGACGGGCGCCGCCCAGCCGGCACCGCCGGCGGTGAGCAGTCCGTAGGCGGCGAGGCAGATCCCGAGCAGGCCGGACAGGGTGAGCGCGGCGGTGGTGCGGGCGAGGCGGGGCGGGACGTCGGTGGTGCGGCCGAAGCCGCGGGTGTCCATCGCGGCGGCCAGTGCGACCGAACGCTCCAACGCGCCTTCCAGGACGGGCAGTCCGACGCTCAGCACGGCGGCCACGCCCCGGTCGGTGCGCCCGCGCAGACGGCGGGCGGCGCGCAGCCGCTGCACGTCGGCGACCAGGTTGGGCGCGAAGGTCATCGCGACCACGACGGCCACGCCCGCCTCGTAGAGCGCGCCGGGCAGCGAGCGCAGCAGGCGGGTCGGACTGGCGAGGGCGTTCGCGGCGCCGACGCAGACCAGCAGGGTGGCCAGCCGCAGCCCGTCGTAGAGCGCGGCGAGCAGGCCCTCGACGGTGACCCGGCCGCCGATCCGGACGCCCTGCGCCCAGGCGGGCAGCGGTACTTCGGGGAGGGTGAGGAGGACATGGGTGCCGGGGATCGGGGAGCCGAGCAGGACCGCGAAGACCAGGCGGATGCCGAGGACCACCAGGCCGAGGCGGAGGAACGCGCCGTAGGAACGGGACCACGGCGCGTCCCCGCGGCGGGCGGCCACGACGTAGCCGGCGACGGCGGCGAGCAGGAGGAGCAGCAGGGGGTTGGTGGTGCGGGTGGCGGCCGCGCCGAGGCCGAGTGCCCACAGCCACCAGGCGCCGGGGTGCAGTTGGCGGGGGCCGAGCGGGGTGCGGGCGGCGCGCGGGGTGCGGCGGGGAGGCCGGGGGAGGCGGGCGCGGCGCGGGGGGTGGGGCTGGCCGGGGGCGCGGGGTGTGGTCACGGGGTGGGGTCCAGGTCGGGGCGGGTGGGGGAGAGGGTGGGGTGTGAGTGCGAGTGCGAGCGCGGGTGCAGGTGTGGGGGTGGGGGTGGGGGCGGAGTAGGAAGTCGGCTGGGCCGACTTCCTACTCCGGGCGCTTCCTGCGGCCTTGTCCACGTTTCTGCGGGTGGGGTCCTGCTTTCGCTTGGGGCCCAGGGTTTCTGTAGACCGGTCGGTATATGTAGACCGGTCTACAGAGATGGGCGGGCTCTCTATGTAGACCGGTCGGTATAAAGGTCCCGATCCGGGCCGGGCGCGTGGTGCGCGCCCGGCCCGTCAGCCCTTCTATGCAGACCGGTCTACATATTCGGCCCGACTCAGCGGCGACGGCGGGCCTGCCAGACCGCACCAGCGGCCAGGGCGGCGACCAGGACGGCCCCCGCGATCAAGCCGATGTCGGGGCCGCTGCCGTGGTCACCGTCGGCGGAGCCGCCCCCGGAACCGTCCCCCGCACCGTTCGCGGCCGGTTTGTTCGCCGCGCCGAGCTGGTCGCCGCAGCCGGACTTCGGGTAGCCGGCGATGGCACAGAGCAGGCCGTTGGTGTCGTACCGCAGTGGTGGGGCGACGGCCGCCAGGACCTCGGCCGAGTTGGCGCCGGTGGGCACGACCGCGCAGGCCGTGCGGAGTCCGGGCGGGGTCTCGCCGGGGGAGTCGGCGGGGGTGCCGAAGTCCAGGACGACGGCGACGCGTTTGCGCCCCGGCTGTTCGGCGGTACCGCCGCAGGTGGTGGCGAAGTCCCCGGCGGCACCGGGCCGGGCGGCCTCCCGGCCGCCGTCGGGGCTGACGGCGAAGCGCCACCCGTCCACGCCCCCGTCCTGCGGCACGTACACGGCCGGGCCCTGCTGCTGGTAGCCCCAGGCGCCGTCGGACCACTTCCAGAACGACCAGTACCGGTACCCGGCGGCCTGCGCGGGCGCCGCGCCGATGACCAGCAGGATCAGCACCCCGGCGATCAGTCCGGCGAGGAACCGGACGACCGCGGCCACCACCCGCCGACGCCGCTGGGGGTCGGCACAGGCCCGCCCGGCACGAACAGCACCAGCGCGCCCGACACCGGCGTGACCCGCACCGGCGCGACCGACACCAGCGTGACCCGCACCGGCGCGACCGACACCAGCGCGACCAGCACCGGCGCGACCGACACCGGCGTGACCCGCACCGGCGCGACCGACACCGGCATCGTCGGCTTCGGCGGCGGGGGCGGTGGCCCGGGGGGTGCCGGGAATGGTCACAGCTTCTGGCCCCGCTTGCGCTGCAGGCTCAGCAGCAGCCCGCCGCCGATGCCGATCAGCAGGCCGACGCCGATCACCCACCACTGGCCGAAGCCGCCGTCCTTCTTCTTCTCGGCCGGCGCCGAGGAGGCGGGGGCGGAGGCCGCGCCGGTCGCCTTGGGCGCCGGGCCCAGCGCCGTCAGCTGCGCGACCAGGTCGCCGCCGAACGCGGCGGGGTCCCGCTGGGCGGCCTGGGCGACCAGCAGCAGGGTGGCGGTGGCCGAGGCGTCGGTGCCGCCCTTGGTCCAGGTGCCGCCCTCCTTGGCCAGCCAGTCCACCGCGCCGGTCGCCTGCTGCGGGTGCCCGCTCTGGATCAGGCCGAGCGCGGCCCAGGCGGTGGCGGTGTAGTCGGGGGTCGGGGCGGCCCCGGGCAGGGTCAGCGTCAGGTGCTGGTCGCCGGCCGCGAGTTGGGCGGTGAGGTAGGCGCCGGCCGCCTCGGCGGAGTCCGCGCGCGCCACGAGCGGTTCCGTGGAGCCGTTCGCGCAGGGCAGGGCCTTGGGCGCGGCGTCCGTCCGGTTGGTGTTGGTGACCGGCAGCTTCCCGCCCGCCGCGGCGAGCGTGGCCTGGGCACTGGCCAGGGCGTTCGGGGCGAGCGCGCCGGCCGGGTCGGGCTGGTAGGCGAAGGCCCCGCGCTGGTCGGCGGGGGCGGCGCAGCCGAGCTGGAAGAGCGCCAGCCCGTCGTAGGCGCTCCGGCCCGCCTTGGCGACGGCCGCCGGGTCCAGCTTGGCGGCGAGCAGGGCGTTCACGGCCAGGCCGGTGGAGTTGGCGTCACCGGGGCTGCCGGGGTTGTAGGGCCAGCTGCCGTCCGCGTTCTGGTTGGCCTTGAACCACTGGACGCCCTTGTCGACGGAGTCCTGGTGGCCGCCGAGCGCGACCAGGGCCTGGACGGCGACGGCGGTGGCGTTGCTGTCCTCGGTCTTGGGGTCGCACGCGGCGGAGGCGTCCGCACGGTAGGACGGCCAGCCGCCGTCCGCGCACTGCTGGCCGGTGAGCCAGGAGACGGCGGAGTCGGCCGGGGTCACCTTGGCGCCCGCCAGCGCGGTGAGGGCGAGGGACTGGCGCCACACGCCGTCGTACGTCGGGTCGCCCTTGCCGTAGAGGCCCTCGGGGACGGGCGCGGTGGCGCCGGCCGAGGGGCTGTCGGCGAGGGCCGGTGCGGCGGCGGCGCCGGCCAGCAGGGCGGCGGACAGGGCGGCGGCGCCCAGGCGGGCGGCGGTGAGCATGGTGGGGTTGAGCCTTTCGATGAGCGGTGGGGTGGCCCGGGTGGGCCGTTCCGTAGACCTCGACGGTGCCGGGTACGAAGGTGCCCGGCATGGCCGCTCGCCTCTCTCCGGGCACTCCGACTGCCCCGGCCGTCCAGCGCCGGGCTCACGGTTGCGGGTCAGTGCCGGATTCGCACCGGCTTTCCCCGGAGGAGAAGCGGGATGGAGTTGTCCTGCCCGTCGACTTTAGCCGCCGCGACCGTGACCGCCGTGCCTCCGGTCGCCGCGCGGAGGAGTCGGGGCGCCGACCGCGCCCGGACCCCGGAGCCACCCCGGCCCCGAACCCACCCGAACCCCGGAACCACCAACCCCGACCCACCCCGACCGATCCCGCCCGCGCCCCGAGAACAGGTTCCACTTCCCCGCCCCTTCGCCGCCCCGCCCGCGGGCGGGGCATCAGGGCAGCGTGAGCAGCCGCGCGGCGGTGTGCAGATCGGCCCGGACCTCGGCGATCGAGGCCCGCCCGGAGAGCCAGGAGACCAGCGCCGAGTGCCAGGTGTGCTCGATCACCCGGACGGCCGCGCGCTGGCTCTCGGTCGGCGGCCCGGACTGGCCGATCGCGTCCAGGATCAGCTGCCCGGTGGCCGAGCTCACCTGGTCCACCTCGGCGCTCACCGAGCGGTCGGCGAACGACAGCGCCCGTACCATCGCCTCGGCCAGCAGCGGTTCGCGCTGGAGCGCGTGGAACGCCCGGGTGAGCGTCTCGGCGACCCGCGAGGCCGCGTCCTGCTCGGCCGGCGGGTGCCGTCGGACCTGCTCCTGGAGGCCCTGCAACTGCTCCAGCATGACCGCGACCAGCAGATGGACCTTGGACGGGAAGTACCGGTACAGGGTGCCGAGCGCCACCTGCGCGCCCTCCGCGACCTCCCGCATCTGCACCGCCTCGTACCCGCCGCGGGCGGCCAGCCCGGTCGCGGCTCGCAGGATCCGCCGCCGGCGTTCGGCCTGGCGGGCGGTCAGCGGCGGGTCGGCGGACTGCCCGGCGGGCCCGGCGGGGCCGGGGGCGGCGGCGGGCACGGAGGTGACGGGCGGTGGCAAGGGTGCTCCCGGGGCGCGAGAGTGACGGGGGGTGCTCCGGCCGGTCCGGCGGACGCTCCGGCAGTGCTCCGGCGTGGCGTGAATCACCAGCCCTGGCATCTGAGGAGAAGCTACGGGCCGGTATCTTCGAGGTCTCTCATTGTTCACATGGTCACGGGCGAACTCCACACCGCACTGAAACCTGATCTACTTTAGCGACCGGCAGCACAGACTTCAGCAAGGACGGGAGCCGACGATGACCGCGCAGCCGCTGCGGATTGCCCTGCTGTCGTACCGCGGCGACCCGTTCTGCGGCGGCCAGGGCGTCTACGTACGGCACCTCTCCCGCGAGCTGGCGCGCCTCGGCCACCACGTGGACGTGATCGGCTCCCAGCCCTACCCCGTCCTGGACGAGGTCGAGGGCCCTGGCTCGGTCCGCCTGGTCGAGCTGCCCAGCCTGGACCTCTACCGCGCCGACGACCCGTTCCGCACCCCGGGGCTCGCCGAGTACCGGGGCCCGGTGGACCTGCTGGAGTTCGCCACCATGCGCACCGGCGGCTTCCCCGAGCCGCTGACCTTCTCGCTGCGCGCCCGTCAGTACCTCGCGCTGCACAAGGGCCGCTACGACGTGGTGCACGACAACCAGACCCTCGGGTACGGGCTGCTCGGCCTCGCGCGGCACGGCTTCCCGCTGGTCACCACGATCCATCACCCGATCACCGTGGACCGGCAGCTGGAGCTGGACGCGGCGCCGAGCCTGGCCCGCCGGCTGTCGCTGCGCCGCTGGTACGCGTTCACCCGGATGCAGCGCCGGGTGGCCGCCCGGCTGGACAGCATCATCACCGTCTCCGGCACCTCGAAGCGCGAGATCGCCGAGCACCTGGGCGCCTCGCCGGGCGCCGTCTCGGTGGTGCCGATCGGCGCCGACACCCGGCTCTGGTCGCCGTCCGAGCGGGTCGCCCGGGTGCCCGGCCGGATCGTCACCACCTCCAGCGCCGACGTCCCGCTCAAGGGCCTGGTCCACCTGGTCGAGGCGCTGGCCAAGGTCCGCACCGAGCGGGACGCGCACCTGGTCGTGGTCGGCAAGCCGCAGAAGGAGCGGGGGCCGGTCGCCGAGGCGGTGCGCCGCTTCGGGCTGGAGCGGTTCATCGAGTTCCGGCACGGCCTGACCGACGGGGAGCTGGTCGACCTGTACCGCTCGGCCGAGGTGGCCTGCGTGCCGTCGCTGTACGAGGGTTTCTCGCTGCCCGCCGCCGAGGCGATGGCCACCGGTACGCCGCTGGTCGCCACCACCGGCGGGGCGATCCCCGAGGTGGCCGGGCCGGACGGCGAGACCTGTCTCGCGGTGCCGCCGGGCGACGCGGGCGCGCTGGCGGCGGCGCTCGGCCGGCTGCTGGACGATCCGGCGCTGCGTCGCACGCTCGGTGAGGCCGGGCGCGAGCGGGTGCTCGCCCGGTTCACCTGGGAGCGGGCCGCCGCGCTGACCGCCGACAGCTACCGGGCGGCGATCGCCACCGGTGCCGGGCGGCGGGCCCGGTCCGGTCCGG
This sequence comes from Kitasatospora sp. NPDC001603, assembly GCF_040298365.1. Classification (NCBI taxonomy): domain Bacteria; kingdom Bacillati; phylum Actinomycetota; class Actinomycetes; order Kitasatosporales; family Streptomycetaceae; genus Kitasatospora; species Kitasatospora sp. NPDC001603. Next base: position 5,437 of record NZ_JBEPAA010000011.1, on the reverse strand, counting down.
GCTGGCGGTACGTGGCCTGACGGGTCGCCGGACCCGTCCGCGTCGGACCCGCCCCGGGCGGATCCGGCGCTCCGCCGGACTCGGCCGGCCCGGCCGGGCCGGCCCGGCGTCACAAACGTTTGGTACCAGAGGAATGGGAGCCCGCAGTGCTGACCGTTGATTTCTCGCGCTTCCCGCTCGCCCCCGGCGACCGGGTGCTCGACCTGGGCTGCGGCGGGGGGCGGCACGCGTTCGAGTGCTACCGGCGCGGGGCCCGGGTGACCGCCCTCGACCAGAGCGCCGAGGAGATCGCCGAGGTCAAGAAGTGGTTCGCCGCCATGGCGGAGGCCGGCGAGGCTCCGGAGGGCGCGTCGGCGGTCGCGATGGAGGGCAACGCGCTGGCCCTGCCGTTCGAGGACGAGTACTTCGACAAGATCATCATCTCTGAGGTGATGGAGCACATCCCCGACGACAAGGGCGTGCTCAACGAGATGTTCCGGGTGCTCAAGCCCGGTGGGCTGCTGGCCGTCACCGTGCCGCGCTGGCTGCCCGAGAAGATCTGCTGGGCGCTCTCCGACGAGTACCACGAGGTGGAGGGCGGCCACATCCGGATCTACCGGGGCGACGAGCTGCTCGACAAGCTCAAGGACGCCGGCCTGGAGCCGTACGGCACCCACCACGCGCACGCGCTGCACTCGCCCTACTGGTGGATCAAGTGCGCGGTGGGGGTGGACAACGACAAGGCGCTGCCGGTCAAGGCCTACCACCAGCTGCTGGTCTGGGACATCGTCGGCACCCCGGTGATCAGCAAGCTCACCAAGGCCGCCGAGAAGGCCCTCAACCCGGTGATCGGCAAGAGCTTCGTCGCCTACGCCTCCAAGCCGAACCGCGCCGAGCCGGTGGCGGACCTCGTCGAGCCCGCCACCGGCCGCGCCGACGAGGCGGCGGAGCGCGCCGACGCCGGGCGGGCGGGCGAGTGACCGCCGCCGTCCCCGAGGCGCTGCTGCTGGACGGGGTGCTCGACGCCGAACAGGCCGCCCGGACCGTCCGCAGCATCCTCGCCGAGCAGCAGGACGACGGCGCGATACCGTGGTTCACCGGCCACCACCTGGACCCGTGGGACCACACCGAGGCCGCGATGGCCCTGGACACCGCCGGCGAGCACGCCGCCGCCGAGGCCGCCTACCGCTGGCTGGCGGCCCACCAGAACCCCGACGGCTCCTGGTACGCCGCCTACGCGTACGGGCAGGACGTCCCGGACGGCACGGTCTCGGACGCGGCCAAGGAGACCAACTTCTGCGCCTACGTGGCGGTCGGCGTCTGGCACCACCACCTGAGCACCGGGGACGACGCGTTCCTGGACTGGATCTGGCCGGTCGTGCGGCGCGCCCTCGACTTCATCGTCGGCCTGCGGCTGCCGGGCGGTCCGATCTCCTGGCGGGTGGACGAGCACGGCGAGGCGCCCGACGAGGCGCTGCTGACCGGCTCCTCCAGCATCCTGCACGCCTTGCGCTGCGGTCTGGCCGTCGCCGACTACCTGGAGGAGCCGCAGCCCGACTGGGAGCTGGCGGCCGGCCGGCTGCGGCACGCCATCGCGCACCACCCCGAGCGGTTCCTGGACAAGGACCGCTTCTCGATGGACTGGTACTACCCCGTGCTCGGCACCGCGCTGCGCGGCCGGGCCGCGCTGGAGCGGATCGAACGGGACTGGGACCGCTTCGTCGTCCCCGGCCTCGGGGTGCGCTGCGTCAGCGACCGCCCCTGGGTGACCGGCGGGGAGAGCGCGGAACTGGCCATGGCGCTCTGGGCGGTCGGCGAGTCCGACCGCGCGGTCGAGATCCTGCGCTGGATCCAGAAGCACCTGCGGCACAGCGACGGCTCGTACTGGACCGGCTACGTGTTCGAGGACGACGCCATCTGGCCCGAGGAGCGCACCACCTGGACGGCGGGGGCGCTGCTGCTGGCCGTCGCGGCGCTCGGCGGCGACCCGGCCACGGTGACGGTCTTCGGCGGCGACCAGCTGCCCACCGGGCTGGTGGTCCAGGACTGCTGCTGAACGGCCGCCGCTGACCCGCCCGCACGCCGCGGCGCACGCACGACGAACACGCACGACGAAGGGGCGGGACCGGATCAACTCCGGTCCCGCCCCTTCGTCGTGCCTGGCGGTGCGTCAGCCGCGCTGGATGCCGGTGGTGTCGGCCAGCAAGCCCTGGGAGCCGTCCTGGAGCTGGGCGACCAGCGCGGCACCGCGCTGCTCGACCGCCAGGTACCAGGTGCCCGGGACGAGTTCACCGACCGGGGCGCCGGCCGGGTTGTCCTTCGGGGACAGCTGGCGCGGCGCCGGGACGGCGAACCAGAACGGCGCGAAGTCGGGCGCCGGAGCCTGCTGGGCCTGGGCCGGCTGCGCCTGGGTGGGCGCCGGGGCCTGGTGCGCGGCCTGCTGGGCGGCGGCGTGCTGCGCGGCCTGCTGCTGGGCGGCGTCCTGCGGCTGGCCGGCCTGCGGGGCCGGGTAGCCGTAGCCGCCGGGCTGGCCGCCGAACGCGGGCGACTGCACCTGCTGCGGGTCCTGGCCCGGGGCCGGGTAGCCGTACTGGCCGGGCTGGCCCGGCTGCGGGGCCGGGTAGCCGCCGGGGTAGCCCTGCGGGACGGCCGGCTTGTCGGTGACCAGCGGGGCCTTCAGCGCGGGCACCAGCGGACCGGCCGCGGCGGCACCGGCGAGGACCAGGAGCGAGATGACGGCCAGCCAGGCGCCGAAACCGTGGTCCAGGCCCTTCGGGCCACCGCCCAGGGCCCAGATCGAGGTCCAGAGCGCGGCGACGGCGAACGCGATGCCCCACTGGTCCAGCCGCAGGCCGAGCACCTGGCGGGTGGCGGCGGCGGCGCCCTGGAAGCGCTGCACCAGGATCAGCACGGCGGAGAGGATGCCGAGCAGGAAGACCGAGGGCAACACGGGGAACAGGACGCTGTCCCAGGCGTTCTGCGACGTGTCGCCGCAGTACCTGCCACTGCAGTCCACGGTCCAGTACGGCAGGAAGGAGGCGATGAAGAGCAGGACGGCCGCACCTGCGACGGCGGCGTCTCCCCTGGTGAGAGCGCGCAGATTCACTAACGTTCCCCTCGTTGGTGTGTCGTGGACGGCGGTTATCTCGCGGTCGGCTGACCGGTCCGGAAAACTCTGAACGGACCAGAAGCCTAGGGCCAACCGCCTCGCGGGTGCACAGCGGGCTCGGGAATGGGGCGAAGTCGTTGCAAACTGCGCGCGCCCGGTCCCATGCTGTCCACCTTCCGGCGGCGCGGGTCGGGCCGCCCGGGCCGGCTACCGCGTGGTCAGAAAGGCCGTCAGTGCGTCGGCGATCCCCTGGGCGGCCTGCTGGCGCCACTGAGGGTCCGTCATCCTTTTGGCGTCGGTCGAATTGCGCATGTTACCGCACTCGATGAACACCTTGGGCACGGTCGAGAGGTTCAGCCCGCCGAGGTCGGAGCGGGTGTCCAGACCCTGGCTCGCGATGTAGTCGGCGTACGGCTCGCCCGTCGCCGCGTGGAAGCTGTCGCGCAGCAGCAGGCCGAGCCGGTGCGAGGGCGCGACGATCGCGGAGTTGTCCGCCGTGCCCGCGACCACCCTGGCGGGCATGATCACGTGGAACCCGCTGCCGCCGGGCGGGCCGCCGTCCCCGTGCACCGAGACAGCCGCGTCGGCGTGCGCGGTGGCGCCCGCCTTCGCGCGCGCGTCGATGCACGGGCCCCAGGACTGGTCGCCGTCCTGCACCAGGACGACCGTCGCGCCCCGGGCGGTGAGGATCGCGCGGGCCCGGCGGGAGACGTCCAGGGTGTACTCGGCCTCGCTGTACCCGGCGTTGGTGGAGGTGCCGGTGGTGTCGCACTCCTTGCGGGCGTTGCCGATGTCGACCTGACGGTTGATCTCGGCGGTGTGCGCGGCGTTGCCGGGGTTGTGGCCGGGATCGAGCAGGACGGTCCGCCCGGCCAGCGCGGTGGCGGACCCGGCGCTCTCCGAGGCCGTCGGAGCGGTCGTCGGGTCGGCCGTCGGAGCGGCCTGGGCGGCCGTCGGCGGGTCGGCCGACGCGGTGGGGGCCCCCGGCGGGGAGGTGTCCGCCGGTGCGGAGAACGGCGCCGCGGAGAACGGCCCCGACGGCGGGGCGGCGGCCCCGGCGGCGTGGGCGGCCCCGGTGTCGTCCCGGCCGCGGTCGGCGACGGCCTGCCAGCCCAGCCAGCCGGCCAGGCAGAGCGGCACCAGGACGGCGGCCACGGTGGTGGTGCGCAGCAGCCGGGAGCGGCGCGGCGGTTCGTCGTGCGGAGCGGCGGTGGTGCGGGTCACGGGTGGTTCAGATCCTGTCCTGGGTGCGCGCGGTCAGGCCGTACGGGTCGGCGATCGCCTTCCACTTCGTCACGAAGTCCCGCTTCGCCTGGGTGGCCTGCGGGTTGAGCTCGTCCGCGTGCTTCTTGTCGGCGGTGTTCGGGGCCGAGCCCGAGCAGCCCTGCGCGGAGACGGCGCGGGCCCAGCTGGCGTACGCCCGGTCGATGTCGGCGGACAGCTGCCAGGCGGACTTCAGCGACTGCACCGCGTCCGCGCCGCCGGGCAGGTCGGTGACGGTCAGCGTGGCGAGTTTGGCGAGCAGCTGGTCGCGCTGCTTGGCGCCGCTGTCGAAGACCTGCGCGGCGCTGTCGATGTCGGCCTTGGCGGGGCAGCTGCTCACCTTGGCGACCGCGCTGCCGATCGGCGCCTTCGCGCTCTCGCCCTGGGTCAGCAGCTCGTCCAGGGCCTTGGCCTGCTCCGGCGCGCCCGGCCCGGCCGCGCCGGCGGTCGGGCTCGCGGAGGCGGACGCGGTGTCGGTGGCGGCGGGACTCGGCGCGCCGGACGATCCGTCGGGGCCCGGCGCGGGCGGCGGGTTCCCGGCCGTGCTCTGGCCGGCGCTCGCGGAGGGAGCCGGGGCGGCGCTCCGGTCGGCCGGGTCGTCCTTGCCCTTCGCGGCCCACAGGATGCCGCCGCCGAGGGCCAGGACGAACAGCAGCGCGAAGGCGATCAGCAGCGGCGCGCGCCGGTTGGCCGGGCGGTCCTCGGCGTCGAGGTCCTCGTAGTCCGTGGCGTAGTCCGGCTGCTGGTACGGCGGGTACTGCTGGGCCGGGTACCCGGGGTACTGCTGGGGGTACGGGCCGGCGTCGTACGGGGGCTGGGCCTGCGGCTGGGCCGGGGGCGGCGGCGGGTAGCCGTAGCCGCCGCCGGCGGGTCCCTGGGGGGCCGCGTGGCCCGGGAAGCCGGACGCGGGCGGCTGCGGTCCGGTGGGCGGGGCGGGGTGGCCCTGGCCACCGGCCAGGTACGGGCGGGCGGCCAGCGGCGGGCCCTGGTCGCCGACGCCGCCCGCCGTGGGCGGCTGCGGCGGGAAGGGCGACGGGCCGGGCGGCTGCGGCGCCTCGCCGGGGCGGCCGGGCGCGGGAGGAACCG